>CALVID010000058.1 GCA_944329355.1 uncultured Bacilli bacterium | reverse complement strand
ACTAATTTATTTGTATAACTGCCTGTCGTACAAAAAAGACTGTCATTACTGACAATCTTTTTGGTAAATTACTATTTGTCATTTAGATAATTATACCATAGATACGGTTATTTAGATAGCTATTTCATTTGACTTTTTGATAAGATAATCTAAATCTTTATTTTTCATTTTGTCATTGATTTTTTTGATAATCATTTGACTATAATTACAAATAGTTTCTAAAGATGAATCAATTTCTTTAAAATCTTTATTTTTCGACCAACTATAAAGATAAGTTTCGCTAAATTCTGGAACATTAAGATTAAAGTAATTAGATACAACATAAGCGATCGATTCAGCTTCAGTTTCATATTTATTTCTATTATTTTGATATTCTTTATAATTGTTTTCTAAATTAGTATGAGCTAGAGAGTGAGCAAATTCGTGAAGTAAGGTTTTAAATTTTACAAGATTAGTTTGATTAGCACCTATAACGATTTCTTTATCCTGAAAATTGCAATAACCATCTTCTTTAATACCTTTTTTGTATTTTAGATTAAAGCCATTATCTTTAACTAATTCTTCTAGGGTATTAAGATATTCTTTTGCATTTTCATTATCTGTTGCGGGGTGCAATGTTTGTTTGATTTTTTCATGGGGCATAGTACTATCAGATATATCGAAAACCGTACCTAACGAAAAATATGATAACTTTTTATGATGAAAGGTAAATGTATCGTTATCTTTGTCTTTATACATTTGCTTTTCTTCATCAGAAAGAGAATTATAGTACTTTAAAGTATTATCTCGGTTATCTTGTACTATGGTACTAAATCTAGGAACAATAATAGAAATAGAATCAGGGCTTTTCTTAACGGAATATCCTAACTTTTTATATGTTTGAAAAGGGGCTACAAAAGTAGCATTAGGTTTTTGTAGAAATATAAGTAAAATGTTATTATGACTGTAATTATTAAATTTTCCTATATTATCTAAAAATAGTTTAATATTAGATGGATTATTAAATAATTCAATAGCTTTGTTTTTTAAATTTTCGGTAATAGATAAAATATCTTTTTCTAATTGTTCTTTATTATCAGATGTAGGAATTTGTTTTTTTAACTCTTTAATTTTATCAAATTGTTCTTTAGCATATTTATTCATTATTTTTCCATATCTTGATCTTGAATAAGTTCTTGTTCTTTACTATATTTAAAATCTTGAACTTTACTACTAATCATTGGTGGGATAATTCCTACGTCTTTATGAAAGAAACTGTCATAGATTATTTGTAAATCGTCTTTAGATAAATCGCAGTCGTATTCTTTAGCAACACTAATAACATAATTATCAAATTCTTTTTTAAAATCATTTGTTAAGTTCATAACTTGTCCTCCTTATCTTTTATAGTATCTTCAATTCTTTTTTTTGCTGTTAAAAAATAATCTTTATTTTTTTCTATACCGATAAATTTACGGTTACCACCAGCATTAATAACAGCCACACCAGTAGTACCTGATCCCATAAAACAGTCTAGGATAGTTTCGTTTTCACGAGAACTATTTAGCACTAATGATTCTATGATTTCTAAAGGTTTAATTGTGGGGTGTTTATATAGCTTTTTTTCTTTTTGAGTAGTTGGTAAATAATATACTGTTTTAGCAAGTTTATAATTAGCTGGATTACAATAACCACGTTTTCTAAAATAAAGGCAATATTCTTTATCATTAAGATACTTATTATTAAAAAGTGGCATAGCATTAGTTTTATTCCAGATAATAATTTCATAAGAACAGTTATGCTTGCCGATAAAAAAATCTAAATATTGTCTTATTTGAGCAAGATTACACCATATATAGATGTTTACTTTATCTTGTATCCTGATAAACTCATTTAATATAGATAAATCATAGTTATCAATTAGATCAGCATCAGTTAATTCTTTTTCTAGTGATAACAGAGTTTTAGCTAATCGGCTTTTTCCTTTTTTACCACCATCCATATTTAATAAATAAGGTGGATCTATAATAATTAAATCAATAGAATTATCTTTAATATCTTTTATTAATAAATTACTATCTCCATGTAATAATTTAATATTATCTATAATATATATCACTCCTTTTTTTATTGGCTAATTTATATCTAGTTCTAACTCTTTCTCTATCTCTAGTGGACAATGTACGGACATTTGTCCTTTTTCCATTTCAATACGTTTTCGATACTCTCGTTTACGGTCAGCTTCAGTAGAACTTTTACCTATATATGACTGTATATCAGACATATAAATAGTACCATTTTGTAAGATTTCAATAAGCCCTAGAGCCTCAAATATTTTAAGGGCTTTTTCAACGTCATTTGGATTATGTCTTATTACTTTTGCAATTAGATTAGGGTTATATGGAATTTTGTTATTGAAAAGTAATCGACCATCATTTTTTAAACTTTTAAGATAGAGTTTTAAGAGAATATTAGAATAAATATAACCGTTTTCTTGTGATTCAAGTATAATCAATTCTTCACTATCAAAAAAGTTGTCTTTTAGCTTTAAATAATAATATTTATGATTATCAGCCATTAGGGTTTATCTTTACGTTTCAGCTTATCTTGAACAGCAAGAAGTTTATTACTTAATTCAACTGATTTTTCTTTAGTAGTTTTTAGTTCTTCTAATAAAATATCTTGTTCAATTAGTAGTCTTATGTATTCAGCTCCACTAACAGTAAGAGCATTTGATTTGTCTATTAAATGATTTTTCTGTTTCTTATTCAAAACAAACTCGAAGTATTTATCAAATTGTTTTTTCCTCAATATAGCTCCTCCTTTCAGTAGGGGATTTTATCTACTAGTTTAGCGACAACTACAATTTGTTTACCTTTGTTT
>CALVID010000057.1 GCA_944329355.1 uncultured Bacilli bacterium | reverse complement strand
TTGAAGGATTAAAAGAAGGAACAGAATATGAAATAACAGTTAGAGCGACAAGTGAAACAGATAAACAAGCAACTACAACAGAAAAAGAAACAACTTTAAGTTTAACACCTCCAACCTATGAAGAAGAAGGGACAACAAGCAAAGTAGTAACCATAACATATCCAGAAGGATGTGGGAAAACATTAACATGTACATATCAAAAAGGAAATGGAGAAGTAATAGAAGTAACGAGTAAAGAAGTAGAAGTAGAATTTACAGAAGATGGAGATATAGCAGGAAGTGTCAGTGATGGAATAAACACAGTAAGTAGTAGTTATACGGTAGAGTTAGAAAGAGAGATAAGTATAGGAACGGTCAAAGGAGGAAGTATCACCTTAGATAAGCAAACAGCATTATTAAAAGAAGATGTAAATATAACAAGTACAGCAAATAGTGATTTTACTTATCAAGGAGCTACTATAGTATGTGAAGATGGAAGCACGCATACAATAACTGGAAAAACATTTAATATGAGTACTTGCAACTCCTCAGTAACTGTTTATCCTACTTGGAAGAAGAATGATAAAAAAATTATGCAGTTGTCTTATATACCGGCAAATCCGACTTGGAGTCAGACTTTAGTAGATGTTGGTGGGACTGGTGTATATTATAGTAGTACTAGTTGGCAGGGATTTAGATATTATTTGCAATTTACTAATCCACAAGGGTCAGCCTCAAGAGTTCAAATGGCAACTACGTCTACTATAGATGTAACAGATTATAGTACACTTTACATGGATACATGGTGTACAGATAGTTTAACATATATGCAAATAGGAATTACAAAAAATCGTAATTTGTGGATGCATGAAGCTACTGAAATAGCAGAAAATGTGGGATATAATATTACTACAAATGCGTCATCTCCTCAAAGAATTTCTGTACCAATTAGTGGTTATTCTGGCGACTGGTATGTTAATATTCAAAGGTTGTATACGAATAGTACCAATAATCATTATTGTAATGTCAATGAGGTTGGTTTTATAGGTATGACATATTCATATACTAATAGAGGTTTATAACATTTCATAAAAAATAAAATATTAAATAAAATATAATATGAAGTTAATCGTACACAGAGCAAATGATCAAATGCATAAAGAAAATAGTTTAGAAGCTATTTTAGGTAGTTTAGAAAATGAATATACTGATGGCATAGAGATAGACGTTAGACTTACTAAGGATCGTAAAATAATTCTAAATCACGATCCGTTTTATCGTGGCAATTATATATTCCACACTAATACTATTAAATTACAAAAATTAGGTTTAAATACTTTAGATGAAGTTTTAAAGCGTATTATATCTAATAAAATCATTATGATTGAAGTAAAAGTAGATAATAAAAACATTAATATAATGAATAAATGTTTGAATAAAATACTAAACAAATATAAATTAAACTTTTATATTTGTAGTTTTAACTATAAATTTATGAAAAAATTCAAACAATCAAGCAATCTTAAATGTGGTTTGATCATAAGTCCTAAAATAAATGAAAACAATATAAAAAATAACTTTGATTTTAATTCTATTAATTATATTTATAGTAAAAATATTCCAGCAAAAGAAACCTTTAGATGGACTATTAATTCAGAGGAAGAATTAAACAAAATAAAGAATACAGAAAATATAATTACAGATAATACAGCTAAAATATATAAGCTAATCAAACAGAAGGAACAATCTTAACTTTCTCACTTAATATAATTGCCTCTTTATCAATTTCTTTTACAGTTGATACGATTTTTTTAGTTTGCTTTCTCGCACCAGTAATCATCAAAATAACATTTTCTTGATTACTACTTCTAAATTTAGAAATTTGAAATTTTTCTTCTTCTAAAATTTTTATTAATTCCAATGCTTTTTTATAATTCAATTCTACTATAAATACATTAGTTCCAAGAGCCATTTTTTCTTCTAAAACACTTCCTAAATAAGATCCAAATAAAGCCCCAACAGCAAAAGCAATCGCTTTAAAAATATCTTTTTGAAGCCCCATTAAAACTGTACCAGTTAATATAATCCAAATTAAAGTTACAACGAACTGTAAAATGGCTCCTAATTTCTTTTTGCCATTACTTACTACAATTAATCTTAATGTAGCCAAAGCATCTTCAATAATTTTAAAAATAAAAATTGCTAAATAAATTAAAATTTTCATAAACGCCACCTAAATTTAGTTTATCTAAAATCAATAAAACTATACAATAGTTGCAGTAAATAAAGAAATAATATATAATGAAATAGGTGAGTTTGTATGAACATAGATCTAAATATTTTAAATAACAAATCCAAAATCAATATTGATGATAAAATAAATTTTCCTAAAGAAGATTTAAAAAAAGCAGGAATATTAGATCTGAAAGAAGTTAATATAAAAGGTGAAATCACTGTTGATTTTGATGAATACTTATTAAATCTTAATGTTAAAGGGGAAATGGTTTTACCATGTTCATTAACTTTAGAACCTGTAGATTATCCGTTTGATATAAAAATTGAAGAAAATTTAAACGAAATTATCAAAAAAACTCAAAAAACTATTGATATTTTACCAATAATATGGGAAAATATATTAATGGAAATTCCCATGAAAGTTGTAAGCCCAAAAGCAAAGAACATGAAAACCAAGGGCGAAGGTTGGGAACTTATAACTGATAGCGAAACACAAGGCAATAATAGCCTAGCTAAGTTAAAAGATTTATTATAGGAGGTGTTAACATGGCTGTACCAGCAAGAAAAGTTAGTAAAACTAGTGGAAGAATGCGTCGTACTCATTATAAAATTAGTGCAAAAACTGTTACAACATGCCCAAAGTGTGGAGCACCAGTAAAACCACATCATGTATGTAAAAATTGTGGAACTTACAAAGGTAAAGAAATTATTGCCACACAAAAATCAGAAACAGAATAATAATTATAACTAACTAAAGAGCTATATAGTTCTTTTTTTGTTATCTTTATAACCTGCATAATTCAAGAAAAAGTAGACAGCCCCCACCACCCCATAAAGGAAGCAAGTGTAAAATCTTGTTTCTTTTTTTAATAATATATGGGAAAAAACTTGAAATTTTGATGGGGGGAGGGGGGTATAATATAATTGGTGAATAATATGCATAGAACAAAAAGGAAAAGAAAAATAATAATAATTAGTTTGATAG
>CALVID010000056.1 GCA_944329355.1 uncultured Bacilli bacterium | reverse complement strand
GTTAGAAGGCTTGTTGTTGATAAGTGGAATGAGTTATTTGAAAAATATGATGCCGTTATTTTACCGGTTGGAAGTGGTCCAGCTAAAAAGTTAGAGGGTTCTAAAGATGCTTTGGATAGAAATACAGCTGTTTTAGAAGATCATTTACAAATTGGTAATTTTGGAGGTTTTCCTTCTATTACTATTCCAAATGGTTTTGTTTCTAATTTGCCGGTTGGAGTTAATATTACCGGTAAATGTTATGATGATATAAATGTTTTAAATATTGCTTATGCATTAGAAAGCTCTATGAATTATAAAAATCAAATAGCGAGGGAGGTTAAATAATGGGATACAAAGTATTAATTGGTTTAGAGATGCACTGTGAAATCAGTAATACCAAAACCAAAGTATTTTCTTCGGCTATAAATGGTTATAGTGATAAAGCTAATACAAATATTAGACCGGTTGATATGGCTTTCCCGGGAACGCTTCCTACCATCAATAAAGAAGCGGTTAGACTTTCTTTAATGGCGAGTATGATTTTAGGGTGCACGCAGCCAGAATATTTATATTTTGAAAGAAAAAATTATTATTATCCTGATTTACCTAAGGGATTTCAAATTACGCAAGAAACTAAACCAGCCCCTATTGGTAGTTATGGTGAGGTAGAATATGAAGTTAATGGGGAGAAGAAAAAGGTTAGAATTAATAACTTACACTTAGAAGAGGATGCGGCTTCTTCTGATCACTATGCTTCTGGCTCTAGAATTAATTATAATAGGGCAGGCGTACCTTTACTTGAACTTGTTACGGAACCTGATTTTAGATCAGCTGATGAAGCCGTAGCGTTTTTAGAGACAATGAGAAGTATTTATCAGTATGCGGATATTAGTGAAGCTGATAGTAAAAAAGGACAAGTTAGATGTGATGTCAATGTGTCTATTATGGAAGATAATTTAGATGAAAATGACCCTAAAAACTGGGGAACTAAAATTGAAATTAAGAACGTTAACTCATTTGGTGGAGTTAGAGATGCAATTAATTACGAAATTCAAAGACAAATTGATTTAAAAGAAGACGGAAAATATGATGAGATGCCTCAGCAAACACGTAGATGGGATGAAGAATCTGGAACAACTATTTATATGAGAAGTAAAGTAGATGCGATTGATTATAAATATTTTGTAGAGCCAAATATTCCAAAGTTTAAAATTTCTAAAGAGTGGTTAGAAGAAATTAGAAAGAGTATTCCAAAACTTGCTTTTGAAAGAAAAGAAGAATATATAAATGAATATGGTGTTTCTGAATATGATGCGAATATTTTAGTTAAAGAAAAACCAGTAGCGGAGTTTTTTGAAAAAACGATTAGTTTAGGAGCAAACCCTAAAAGTGCGTCTAACTGGATTACAACTAATTTACTAGGTAATTTAAATAAAATGGAATTAACGATTGATGAAGCTAAATTAACACCTGAACATTTAGCTGAGCTTATTAAAATGGTTGAAGATAAAGAAATTTCTTCACAACAAGCTAAAGGCGTATTTATTGAAAGTTTGGAAACTGGTAAATCTCCTCATGATATTGCAGCTGAGAAAGGTTTAAAACAAATTACAGATACTTCGGAGATTGAAAAAGTTGCGAATGAAGTATTAGATGAAAATCCTGATGTTATAAAACAATATAAAAATGGTAAAACTAATATGGTAAACTATTTAGTTGGTCAAGTTATGAAAAAAACAGGTGGTAAAGCTAATCCTACTTTAGCTAGAGATGTTATGGCTAAAGAAATAGAAAAGAGGTAAGGCAATGAAATATAGAACACAATATATTAATGAGCTAACTGAGAAAAATATTGGAAATGTTATTAAAGCTTGCGGATTTGTGGAAAACATTCGTGATCATGGTGGAGTTATTTTTGTTGATATTCGTGATGAAACGGGTGTTTTACAGATTGTAAGTAATGACGATAGTATATTTAATGGTTTAACTAAAGAATCAGCTGTAACTTTAACAGGAACTGTAAGAATGAGGGATGAAGAAAACTTTAATCCTAAAATTAGTACAGGGACAATTGAGGTTTTAGTAGATGAATTTGAAGTTTTAGGTAAAGCTAAAAATGAACTACCTTTTGAAGTTATTACCTCAACTAATGTCAATGAAGAAGTTAGATTAAAATATAGATATTTAGATTTAAGAAATCCGAAAGTTCATGAAAATATTTTATTTAGAAGTAGGGTCATTAAATATTTAAGAGATGTTATGGAAGAAAAAGGATTTGTAGAAATTCAAACACCTATTTTAACGGCATCTTCTCCTGAAGGAGCTAGAGATTATTTAGTGCCTTCCCGTAAATATAAAGGAAAATTTTATGCTTTACCACAGGCACCTCAACAATTTAAACAATTACTTATGGTAGCTGGCTTTGATAAATATTATCAAATTGCCCCTTGTTTTAGAGATGAGGATGCACGTGCGGATAGATCACCTGGAGAGTTTTATCAATTAGATATGGAAATGGCTTTTGCAACCGCAGAAGATGTTTATGAAGTTGCGGAAGATGTAATGTATAAGGTATTTACTAAATTTTCAGATAAAAAAGTTTCTCCTAAGCCTTTTAGAAGAATTACTTATAAAGAAGCGATGATGAAATATGGTACTGATAAACCAGATTTAAGAAATCCTTTAGAGATTATCGATGTGACTGATGTGTTTAAAAATACAACATTTAAACCATTTTCTGGGTCTATAGTTAGAGGTATAGCTGTAGATGATATTGCTTCTAAATCTAATTCTTGGTTTAATGAACTTGTCGATTATGCGAAGAAAATTGGTATGCCTGGAATTGGTTATATAAGTGTTTTAGATGATATGACTTTTAAAGGACCAATTGATAAGTTTTTATCTGAAGAAGAGAGAAAAGAACTAATAGAGAAAGCTAATCTTAAAAAAGGCTCAGTACTTTTCTTTATTGCTGATAAACATGAACTGACTGCTAGTACGCAAGCTGGTTTAATTAGAACCACTTTAGCTGAAAGATTAGATTTAATAGATAATGATAGATTTGAATTTTGCTTTATTGTAGATTTTCCAATGTATGAATATAGTGAAGAAGAAGGTAAGTATATCTTTACTCATAATCCATTTAGTATGCCACAAGGTGGAATGGATGCTTTACTTAATCAAAAAACAGAAGATATTTTAGCTTATCAATATGATATTGTATGTAATGGTGTTGAACTATCTAGTGGAGCTGTTCGTAATCACGATGTAGAGATTATGGAAAAAGCATTTGAGATTGCAGGATATACAAAAGAAGAGTTAGAAACAAGATTTAAATCACTTTATACAGCATTCCATTATGGAGCACCACCACATGCAGGGATTGCTCCTGGAATTGATAGAATGATAATGTTACTTAAAGATGAACCTAATATTCGTGAAGTAATTGCATTCCCACTTAATAGTAATGCACAAGATATGATGATGGGTGCACCTAGTGAAGTAACTGAAAAACAATTAAGAGAAATTCATATTAAAATTAGATAAGAGATACTGAAAAAGTATTTCTTTTTTATTGCCTATTTTTAGTTTATCACTATAAACTACTACAATTTTACCCCACCATCCCTCAAGAGTAAAAATAAGCACATTGTCTATTTTTATAAAAAAGTGTAAACCCACTTGACAAAATTTTAGGGGGGGGGGGGGTATAATATACATAGAACATAAAGAAAAAGTATTGCTTTAAAATAATAATATGTTCTATAATCAAAATAGGTAATATTAAATTATTAAATGATAAAGGAGAGTGTATAATAATCTATAAAAAATCAAATTATTGTTATCAAATGTTTAAAAACAATTTATAATTAAAATATAGAATAGAAAAAAATAATTTATTCATAATAGTAGTAAGGAGAAAGGAAAAATGAGAAAAAAATTTAATAGTACCCAAAGGAATTATA
>CALVID010000055.1 GCA_944329355.1 uncultured Bacilli bacterium | reverse complement strand
GCACTTTTACTTTTACCTTTTTTCTTATATTCTTTTATTTTATCATCTAAGAAATAATTATATATAAATCTTGAACATCCAATTGTTTTATTAATTAATTCTTTTTGTTTTTCATTTGGGTACATTCTAAACACATAACCTTTTAATATTTTCATGCTTTCACCTTCTATCTTTGATGTATTCACTATATCACATACATATGTTCTTGTAAATGAATTTTTGCAAATTTTACCAAAAAAGTATGACTTTCCTATGATACAAATAAAAAAGTGCAAAAGCACTCTCATTCAATATTTATAATTCTTTAGCACATACCTGCACCATCAACTGATAAAATAGCACCTGTAATAAAACTAGCCATATCACTTGCTAAAAAGAGAAAAGCATTAGCTACATCTTCTGGTTCACCCATTCTACCAATTGGAATAGACGCAATAAGCGGTTTTATCATCTCTTCTGGCAAACTATCTACCATATCTGTATGAATAACTCCAGGAGCCACCGCATTAACTCTAATTTTATCACGCCCAAGTTCTCTTGCTAATGATTTAGTTAAACCATTAACCGCAAATTTACTAGCTGGATATCCACACCCAGCAGCTTGACCATAAATACTAACCATAGAACTAGTGTTTAAAATAACTCCACCACCATTTTGTTTCATATAACTAGCTCCTACTTTAGAACAGTTAAACACAGCCTTAATATTTAAATTCATTATTTTGACAAAATCTTCTTCCTTATAACTATATAAACTATCACGTGCAGAAATTCCTGCATTATTTACCACAATATCGATTTTACCATATCTTTTTTGTATTTCCTCAAAAGCCTTTGCAACTTCATTCATATCAGTTATATCAGGGTGCATCCCCATCACATCATATCCAGGATTAGCTTGTTTTAATTTAATAAGAGCACTTTGAACAGACTCCTCTTTAGTCCCAAACAAAACCACCTTAGCCCCATTATCCAAAAATTTTTTAACAACAGCAAACCCAATACCTCTAGTACCACCAGTAACAATAGCTACCTTCCCTTGTAACATCAAATCATCTACCTTTCATATATATCATAACATAGTTTAAACACTAAACAAAGATCATTTAAAGCATATTTTTTTTATTAAGCCAACACGCTAATATAAAAGAAACAATAAATGAAATAATACATATCAATAAAAATGACAAATCACTTTCACCAACAGCCCCTAAAGGCACATTCATTCCTAAAAAAGAAGCTATCATTGTTGGAATAGAAAATACAATTGTAATTCCTGTTAAAAATTTCATTATAACATTTAAATTGTTCGAAATTATTGTTCCATATGCATCAATAGTTGATGATAAAATCTCTCTGAAAATCATACTGCTTTCAATACATTGCTTATTTTCAATAACCGCATCTTCTAAAAGTATTTTTTCTTCTTTATTCATAGATATAACATTATCTTTTTGAAGTTTTTCCAAAACCATACTATTCGCCTTAAGAGAAGTTATAAAATAAACTAACGAATTTTGAATATTTAAAAAATTAAGCATTTGTTTATTATTCGTTGAATGGTAAGTACTCTTTTCGATTTTTTTTATATTAGCATCTAAAACATCCAAAGTGTATAAATACGCACTAGATGAATTAAATAATATTTGAAGTAAAAAACGAACTCTTTTAGAAATATCAAAATTTTCTATCCTACTTTGTTTAAATTTTTGTAAAAATTCATGTTCAATCAAAGATACCGTTAAAATATAATCACTATCACAAAGTATAATCCCAAGTGGATATGTTACATATTTATTTCTAATACTTTTATCTTTCATGTAAGGAACATCAATAACGATTAAAACTCCTCCATCAAATTTCTTTACTCTTGGAAGTTCTTTCTCAACTAAAACTTGTAAAATAACTGATGAATTGATTTTACAAACTTCTGAAACATTTTGAATTTCTTCTTCTGTTGGATTTACTAAATCTATCCATGTGTTTTTTTCAAAAGATACATTTTCTTTAACAATATTATCTAAATCATTTTTAAAAATTTTAAGCATCTCTCTCATACCACCTTTATCATAATAATGATATCATGTAAAAAGTCTAAATGTAAAGAAAAGAAAAATATTTTATTAAAAACATAGATAATTATTTCTATTTTTTGATAAAATATTAATGGAAGTGAGATGTATGATTCATTATATTAAAAACTATATAAATAAAGATCAAACCTTTGATAAAAAAAGATTGTTAGCAATTATATGTTTAATCATAGTAATATCAGGTACATTTGGCTGGTTATATGAATTTATATTTTATTTTTTTAATAGTGGTATGAAAGAGTTTTATTTTAGAGGTGGTAATTTTTTACCATGGATTAATATATATGCCACAGGAGCTGTAATCATATTTCTATTAACATATAAAAAAAGAAAACACCCATTAATAATTTTTCTTATAAGCATTTTAGCAAGCGGTATTCTAGAATACATTGGTGGTTACTATATGGAACACTTCAACGAGGTAAAATGTTGGGACTATAATCAAGAAATACTAAATTTTGGTAATATTAATGGTTATGTTTGTTTAAGAAGTGTTTTAATATTTGGTATCATGAGCCTACTTTTAATGTACTTAATAGTACCATTTTGTTTTTATTTGACAAATAAAATAAACAGAAAAACTTTCTTAATAATCAGTTATGTATTGTGTGCAATATTTCTACTTGACGAATTTTATAACTTGATATTCGCCAATCTATTTTCACTACCAAGAGCTTCTGATATATATAAAATCTTAGGATTTAAATATTTATATTTTTAAAAAATAAAGGAGGTATCAAATAATTATGAAGAACAATAAAAAATTATATTTTACTTTATTTTGTATAGCTATCATATTGCTTTTTGTTATAATACCATTATTTCTATATTTATTTTCAAATGGTTATTTTGAAGAAGGAATTATCGGTTTTACAAAATATATTTTAATAAGAATAATATGGATTATTATAATAATTTTACTTTTTATTAATTTTTTAAAAAAAGCAAAAACAAATAAATTGAAATATTTAAAAATTATAGCAACCATCACCATCTGTCTAATTATGTTTTTTCTATTAAAAACACCAATTTTAGATATTAAATTTTTACTTAATCCAAAAAAAATAACTCTAGACAACATAATTTTTGAAATAGACGATATTTTTGAAAATTCTACATTCTATGAAATAAAAGGGAAAAACAAAGAAAATCAATATACTTTTAGAATAAATAAAACAAGTTTACAAAGTGGAAAAACAATGCAAAAGAAAAACAAAGATATAAATGCCACTATATATTACTTGCCAAATACAAAAATAGTCATAAACGTTCATTATCATTAATTATTACATTATTTTGATATCCCCTAAACGAAATTAACATCATTTCAACGGTTTTATTTTATATAAAAGTACCATAATAGTACAACGTTTAGAAATTTTTAAGAAGGTTAATTTCTAAAAATACATTATAATTTATCATAATGAGTCCACATTCTTAAAATAAATATTTCTTTTTTATTCTCATCTATCTCATACACTAGCCTATGCTGATAACTTATTCTTCTTGAACAAAGACCATTTAAGTTTCCTTTTAATTTTTCATATGTCGGTGGTGTTTGATAAGGATCTATTGCTATTAAATCTAGTAATTCTTTTGCTTTGCTTTCGAGTCCAGCTTGCTTTAATAATTTTTTGTCTTTATCGGCTAATTTAGAAAATATTATTTTGTATTCTACCATTCTTCACCTTTTTTATAAACAGTGCAATTATTTTTATCTTCTTTCCTAGCATCATTGATAGATTCTACAAATCCAGGTATAGAATTTAAATAAATAGTTTCTTCTATATCTCGCCAATCACTTTCCGATAACAATATAGCATTTTCACCTTTGTTGTTAATTATATTGACTGGATTAAAGCCTTTATTTACGTCAGAAACTAATTGAAACAAATTTTGTCTAGCATTAGTTATATTTATAGTATTCATATTTTCACCTCGATTACATTATAACGTACTTTTTTATGTACGTCAACACTTTTTATATTATTATATGCCAAAATAAAAAATGAATACATAAAAAACTCAAACTTTTATAAGTTCGAGTAATTATCAATCTGGTGCCGCAACGGAGAATCGAACGCCGATTAAAGCCTTACCATGGCCTCGTAATACCTTTATACTATTGCGGCATATAAAAATTATATAATATTTTATACCTTATTTCAAGCAAAAAATATATATAATTTTAATAATTCGAATGAATTTTTAAATGCACCAATTAAAATAGTAATGGTGTATTTAGTGTTTCAATTATCAAATTTGTATAA
>CALVID010000054.1 GCA_944329355.1 uncultured Bacilli bacterium | reverse complement strand
AGTTAGAAAGAGAGATAAGTATAGGAACAGTCAAAGGAGGAAGTATCACCTTAGATAAGCAAACAGCGTTATTAAGTGAAGATGTGAATATAACAAGTACAGCTTCATCCAGTTTTACTTATCAAGGAGCCACTATAGTATGTGAAGATGGAAGCACTCATACAATAACTGGCAAAACATTTAATATGAGTACTTGCAACTCCCCAGTAACTGTTTATCCTACTTGGAAGAAAAATGACTATGATGTGATAAGTTTTACAAACAGAAAGACTACTCTTTCTGTAACTAAGCATGATGGTGAAGCCTCACAATTTTTAGACAAAGGGAGTTTTTACGCTTTCTTGCCTAATTGTTATGGTGCGGCCTGTGCTAATGTAAATATGAGACTACAAGTTCTTACAGCAGCCTCTTATGATTTAACAGATTATTATGGTATTTATTCACAAGGATCAGGTTCTTATTGGAATGAGTCAAGTAATCCTAATAGGCAAGTATATATAGGCGTTCAAAGTTCTAGAAGTGGTTGGGTTCACAGCTCATCTCTTAATGACTATCATATCCATAGTCTTGAAACCAAAATTTCTGATAATGTATGGTGGAATTTTACCGATAATTTTAAAGCAACCTTAAATAAAAATGGAGTGAAATATTATATTGCAGTTCAATATTTGATAAACAATAATAATTCCTCGCTTAATTTAGAACGTATTACTTTAAAAGGAAATACTTACTCATACACCAATAGAGGATTATAAAACCTATAAGCTTTTGCACACTTATAGGTTTTAATTTGTATAACGCATTTCTTCATTAGAAATGTTAAAAATAAGCCCCATAGCTAACATATAACTAAGTAAACTAGAACCACCATAACTTATAAAGGGTAAAGTGATACCAGTAATTGGAAGTAATCCAAAAGTCATGCCAATATTTTGGATTTGCTGATATAAAAGCATGCCAACAACCCCAGCAATCACATATTTATTTACGAGCTTATTTGTTTTAAGTGCTAATGTGATTAATCTTATGTCAAATAAAGCTAATAAAGATAATAAAATAATTGAACCAATAAATCCAAAATGACTTGCATAAACGGCAAATATGAAATCGGTTTGAGCCTCTGGAAAGTAAATAGGATTATTCGTTAATCCGTGTCCAAATAAACCAGCTGAACCAATCGCACTTAAACTGTTTTCCAGTTGATAGCCACTTTGATTAGACCAGTCCAACAATCTATCAACCCTTAAGAAAAAACTAGTTCCAAAAACTTTAATAAATAAATCCTGACTAATAAAATAAATTCCCAAAACCAATAAAACCAAAAATAAAGCAACACCTATAATTATTACAAACCACCTATATCTAATTCCAGATATAAATAGCATTATGAAAGTAATTAATAAATAAATAAGTACCACACCAGTATCTGGTTGCATAAAAGTTAAAACACTTGGTATTAATACTACTAAGGCCACTTTGACTAAAAACATAAATTCTTCTCTAATACTAGGATTAGGAAATTCCCCATTAAATTTAGAAATCATAGAAGCATTTACTATAATTAAAATAATTTTCATAAATTCACTTGGTTGTAATGTCCCAATTCCTTTTATTTCATACCAGCACGTCGCGTCATTAATTGTTTTACCAAAGAAAAATAGACCGATTAAAGATAAAACTCCAACAACATATAAAAACCAACTAATTCTATATATATAAGTATTTCCGATCATCATAACAAAATAAATAATTATAAATCCAGCTACATACCATATTATTTGATTAGTAACTAAGTGATCCATTGTACTAGGTAATATACTATTTGCCCCATATAAAGTAATAATACTGATAAAAGCAAATATTAAAATGGGGATTAAAATAGATTTATCCATCTTATGCTTTGAAATGTTTTTCATAAGTATCACCACTAAATATAATACACTAAAGTATTTAAAGATACAATTGTTTTAAACAGAAAAATTTTATCAAAAAATTCTCAAAAAATGTGATATAATTTTATAGGAAGGTATATCTTGATAGTATAAGATAAAAATAAGGTGATAAATATGATCTGGCAATATATAATAATTATAATAGTTTTATTAATAATTGCATTTGCTATACTAAGAGCTAAAAATAAAGACTTTAAATTAGAAGCTAATAAATTAATTGAATATTTAGGAGGAACAGCTAACATAATTAATTATGAAGTTAATAATTCTAGATTTGTTGTAAACCTTCATAACATTGAGTTAGTAAATAAAGAAGCTATTCAAAAAATGGGAGCCCAAGGTATTGTGGAAATAGACAATCAACTAAAAATTATTTTTGGTGAAGATGCCAAACAATTAAAGAAAAATATTGATGATTTAAAATAGATGTAGAATTAAAACCTACATCTTTTAAATGTTATTAAATTGATTGACTTTAAAAGGTATATACTTTATAATTTAAATAGAATAGGGTGGTAAACATGGAAAAAACAAAGTTAGTAGCAACCGTATGTGAAAATAAAAATGAAAAAGGACAAATTGAAGAATTTATCAAAAGTGGTATTGATGTTATTCGTTTAAATATGAGTTATTCTTCACATGATGTTTGCCGAAGATTAATTAGTACAATCAATGAAATAAATGAAAAATTAAATACAAATACAGCCATAATGTTAGATTTAGAAGGTCCATGTATAAGAACTGACACTTTTATTGGTGGTAAAGCCTATTTAAATACTGGTGATAAAATAAGAATTTACATGAATGAAATAAATGGTAATATGACTGGCTTTTCTGTAAATTATCATAATTTAGTCAACGACTTAAAATATCACACTAAAATCAAACTTAGTAAAGGAAATGTTATCCTTCAAGTAATCGAAAAAGGTCTAGACTATGTAGTTTGTGTAGTTCTAAAAGGTGGAGAAGTTACTGATCATTCAAAAATTTATTTACCAGAAACAAGTCCAAGCCGTAAATTCTTAACGGAACAAGATTATAATGATATTTTATTTGCCCATAAAATGGGGGTTGATTTTATCAGTGTATCTGGAATATCCTCAGCTGAAGATGTTTTAGAAATAAATGATTTATTAATCGAGTTAAAAAATGAGCACATAGGACTGCTAGCTAAAATAGAAAACAAAAGAGCTGTTGAAGATATTGATAATATAATCAATATTGCTGATGGAATAATTTTAGATAGAGGAGATTTAGGAATTGAATTACCTATTGAAATGGTTCCTAATATCCAAAAGAAAATTATTCACAAATGCTATGAAGCAGGATGCTTAATTGTTGTAACTGCTGAATTTAATAGTTTTCTAACTAGAAAATCAGTTCCTAATCGTGCCGAAGTATCAGATTTATCAACTTTAGTTTCTGAAGCTATAGATGCTATTATGCTTACCAGTGAAACAACTGTAGGGGCACATCCCATTGACACTGTAAGAATTGTCAGCAAAATCATTAAAGAATCTGAAGATAGTATAGATTATGGATATTTCTTTAGAAAATCTTTAGATGAAAAAAATAAAAGTATTACTTCAACAGTTTCATCTAGTGTCGTATTAGGAGCCAACGAACTAGACTGTAAAGCAATTGTAGTAGCCACAAACTTTGGAAGAACTGCTAGACGAATTAGTGGTTTAAAACCCCCATGTCCAATCATTGCCGCCACTTCCAATAGTGCAGTAGTCAAAAGTTTACAACTTCATTTTGGTGTTTTACCAATTAATGCTAAAGGGGACACTTTAGATGAACTAATTGATAATGTAAAAAAAGAAATATCAACATTTTTACACTTAAATCCAAAAGATAAAATTATAATTACTGGAGGGTATCCATTTAAAAAAGTTAAGCACACTAATTTTATGGAAATAGAGGAAATATAAAAGAATAAGGAGAGATAATTATGTATAATTTAGGTAAACAGTTTGCACTAGATAAAAAAAGAGCCATAGCCAATAAAAAAAATATAATCCAAGGTGATAACTATCGTTTTACTGTTTTAACTGAAAGATTAATTAGATTAGAATATAGTGATAATGGAATATTTATTGATGATCCTACAGAACTAGTATTATATCGTGATTTAAAAACTCCAGAATTTCATGTCAGTGAAGATAGTAATTTTTTAACTATAACCACTAAATATTTTAAATTAACTTATATCAAAGGTAGATCCTTTTTAGGAGGTAAAGCTAATCCGGCCGCCAATTTAAAAGTAGAACTGTTAAATACTGATCGTTTTTGGTATTATGGACACCCAGAAGTGAGAAATTTTGGTATTCCTAATAGTTCATTAGCAGAAGGTGGCCTTAAGGGTAAAGGGTTATATTCTGCTGAAGGTATGGCCAGTATAGATGATACAGGATCATTGATCTTTAATGAAGATGGAACTACCTCTAAAAATACAGAACTTAGAGTGGATACATATTTATTTATGTATAAT
>CALVID010000053.1 GCA_944329355.1 uncultured Bacilli bacterium | reverse complement strand
TTTGACCAATTTACTCATTCAATGCCATTATATTACAACATTTTTTTGTTTTGGTCAATTAAACTTTTCATTTGAGCAAAGTTATATTTTTTTCAAATATCTTACTTATTCCTAAGTTTAGCTCCTAATTTATTCTCTACCTTAACTATAATTTTATTAAATACCTCCATAACCTCTTCTTCGCTAAGTGTCCTATCGCTAGATGCGAAAGTAAGTGAAAAGGCTAAAGATTTTTCGTCATTTAAAACATGATCACCTGTATAAACATCAAATAGTTTAATATCTTTTAAAAGAGAACCCCCAACTTTTCTAATAATATCGATAATTTCATTCGACATTACATCTTTTTTAACAACAAAAGCCATATCTTTAATAATTTCAGGATATTTCAAAGCTTCTTTAAATTTTATAGGTTTAACCTTATTCATCAAAGCTTCTAAAGAAAGTTCGGAAACATAAATATCATCTTTAGTCAAAGATGGATGAACTTTGCCAATAACCCCTATCAATTTTTTGTCCAGCATAATTCCAGCACATATTCCTGGGTGTAAATCAGGTAACTCAATTTTTTCAAATGTATATCTATTACTAAACCCTAAATAATCAAGTAAATTTTGAACAATTCCTTTAATCAAATAAAAATCCACTTTAATATTAATACCATGCCACTGATTAAATAAATAATTACCATTCATCAACATACACACTTTACTTTCCTCTTTATAAAAAGCATCATAAGTTTTAGCAATCTCATAAATACATACATCATTAACCTTATGATCATGATTATATTCATAAACTTTTAAAAGAGAAGGAATCAATGTTGTTCTAATTATAGACTTATCTAAACTCATAGGTTTTGGCAAATGAATCTGTTTCTTGTCTTCATACCTAAATCTCTCGGCCATCTTAGGAGAAACTAAAGTATAAGTTTTAACTTCATTTAACCCTAAACTACGAAGTCTTTTAGAAATAATCTTGCGATATTTTATGTCTAAAGCATACTCGCCTTTTTTAATTGGTACACTTGGTAAAGTAGAAACCAAATTATGATATCCATAAAGTCTACCCACTTCTTCAGCTATATCATTAACATAAGGATCAATATCCAACCTTCGAGCTGGAATAGTCGCCTTAAACTCTCCTTTTTTATATTCAAAAGGAAAACCTAATCTATCAAGTTCTACTTTAACATCCTCGTCAGTAATATTTATACCAAGCAAAGTACTAATTTCTGTAGATTTAAAAGTAACAACTTTAGGACTCTTATCTACTTTATCATGACAAACAGTACCTGAAAGTACTGATGCACCCGCATATTTTTCAAGTAAATGACAAGCTCTTTCAATAGCTTTCAAAGTATATTCATAACTAAGGCCTTTACCATATCTAATTGAAGCCTCACTACGTAAATCTAAACGACTAGAAGTATTACGAATACTAACTCCATCAAAAATTGCACTTTCAATCAAAATATTTTTAGTATTTGAAGTTACTTCTGTATTTTCTCCTCCCATAACTCCAGCAAGGCAAACAGGCTTTTCACCATCAGTAATTACAATATCATCTTTAGTTAAAATTCTATCTACACCGTCTAAAGTTTTAATAATTTCACCTTCAACAGCATTTCTAACTACAATTTTATCGCCTAAACTATCTTTATCAAAGAAATGAAGAGGTTGTCCATACTCAAGCATTACATAATTAGAAATATCTACAACATTGTTAATAGATCTCATACCATATGCAGAAAGTCTTTTCTTAATAAATTCAGGACTTTCACCTATCTTCACTCCTGTAACCATTTTAGCTAAATAATAAGGACACTTATCAGTATCAACCCTTAAACTAAAATGCTTATTGACATCATCTTTGATAGGACTAGTACTATCCTCTGGCAAAGTAACTTTTCTATTTAAAATAGCCCCAATTTCATAAGCAAAACCAATATGATAATAGCAATCATTATTACGGTGCTTATGAATATCAAGCTCATATAAAGTATTATCTAATCCAAGATATCTCATTGCATCCATTCCAACTATAGCTTTACTATCAACCTCATAAATTCCTTTACTATAAGTTTCTTCATTTTTTTCCTCTAAACCAAGCTCAAAAAGAGCACAAAGCATACCATTAGACTCTACCCCTCTAATTTTACTCTTTTTAATTTTAAAATCACCTGGTAAAACAGCACCCGGTAAAGCTACAATAACTTTTAAACCTTCTTTAACATTAGGAGCTCCACAAACAATTTGTAAACTTTGATTTCCTACATCAACTAAACAAACATGTAAATGATCAGAATTAGGATGCATTTTGCATTCTAAAATTTTACCTATCACTAAATTATCGATATGATTTGTAATAACTTTTTCAATATTAATGCCAGCCTTAGTAATCTTAACCGCTAAGTCTTTTAAATCTTGATCAGATATATCAATATAATCTTGAACCCATTCTAAATCTATCATTAATTAGCCTCCTTTCTGTCAAATTCACTACTTTCTCTTAAATCATTAGTATAAAAAACTCTCAAATCATCTATACCATATTTAATCATAGCAAGTCTTTCAGCACCAAATCCAAAAGCGAAACCACTCCACTCTTTTGGATCATAGCCACAATTTTTAAGTACATTAGGATGAACCATACCAGCTCCAGAAACTGTTATAAAACCGGTGTTTTTACAAATACTACACCCTTTACCTTTACAATGATGGCAACTAATATCCATCTCTACAGACGGCTCTGTAAAAGGATAATAGCTAGGTCTAAATCTAGTCTGACAATCTTCTCCAAATAAATGCTTAGCAATCATATCAAAAGTACCCTTTAAATCAGACAAGCTAATATTCTTATCGACAAGTAATCCTTCTATCTGCATAAATTGATGTGAATGTGTTGCATCATCATCATCTCTTCTATAAGTTTTACCAGGGCAAATCATTCTAATTGGAACCTTTCCCTCTCCAGCAAGCATACTTCTAATTTGCACAGGTGAAGTTTGACTACGCAAAAGTAATTCCTCTCCTTCAACATAAAAAGTATCTTGAGCATCTCTTGCAGGATGTCCCTTAGGTAAATTAAGCATTTCAAAATTATATTCATCTTTTTCTACTTCAGGACCATCAACCACATCATATCCCATTGACATCAAAAGCTCCTCAATATCTTCGACAATTTTTTCCAAAATACTAGGTGCCCCCAATTTAATTTCTGTCGCTGGCAAACTAATATCAATACTTTCGTTTTTAAGTTTTCTATTTAAATTCTCATTTAAAATTTCTTCTTTTTTCAAATCGATAAATTGTGTTGCTTGCGATTTTAAATTATTTAGTTTTAAACCAAACTCCTTTTTTTCATCATTGTTTAAATCTTTCATTTTAGAGTATAAAGCAGTAATACATCCTTTTTTGCCCAAATATTCGGCTTTAACTTCATTAATTTGATGTTCAGTATCGACATTTTTTAAAGTTTCCTTTAATTTACTTAAAATATCTTCAAAATCCAAAAAAATCCCTCCTAACAAAAAAATCACATCCATATAAGGACGTGATTAACGTGGTACCACCTTAATTCATAAGTAAAACTTATCTCATAACTATAACGCGTTACCGATATATCTTTGCATATATAGCTCCTAAGACGAATTCATAAAAGATTATTACTAACTTCCACCAATCGTTAGCTCTCTATAAATAATTACTTTCATTACTACTTCTTATTCAGCGCTTTTCAAAACACACTAATAATTATAACATAAATTCCATAAATTCCAACATTTTTTATAAAATTTTATGAAACAACTACTGGAAGCACTTCAAGTTTATCAAAGTCTAATTTTGACATTTGATCAACATCTATATTTGGGGTCAAAAATGTATCAATTGTAAAAGTTGCATGAGGTTCAATGTTTTCAGCACTAAATGAATTTAATCCTACAATTTTATCATCTTTGTAAGCTATTAAATAACCTGCAAAATCAGTAATTTTTGTGTCATTGCCATTAGTAAAATCAATTGTTACATCAATCATTTGATTTTCTCCCTCTTTATAAGAAACTTTATGTGTTATTTTCTTCGCATCTATTTTCTCTTCATAATTAGTTTTTGCTTCACTTACCTTGATTTTAATTTTTCCAGCATTTTCATTATCTAAACCTGGTAAATTAAATACAGCTATATTTTTACTTTTTCCTAACATAATATAGTTTCTTTCTTCATCAAGTACATTCTTTCCTTTTTCATTTTCTGCTTCAACAGATAAAATACATTCAAGATTATCCGAATTAACAGAGGAAATCAAAATAGCTAAACTATTATCACTTAAAACATTAGCTTGCACTTCAAATGATTTAGAACTATCAATTTCTATTAACTCATCATTAAAATATTTATATTTAATTTCCTTAGTGTTTATATTTACAATCAAAACTATAGTTAACACTAAAACTAATGCACTTAAAATAGCAATCACAATATTTTTTATCATATCTTTTTTCATATTTATAACTCCTTTTTATAAATTAAATCCACCACGGCATTCGTTTGGACTACCATATTTACAGCTATTCCATTTTTTTACATAGCCACCTTGACATACTTTTTTAGTCGTACAACAACTATTCCATACATCCTCACAACATAAACGACCATTCCAATAACAATGTGCCCCACAATTATTAGTACAATTTGCAGGACCACCCTCTAAATAAGCACAAGAAGGTTTTGTACATCCTTTACATACATTTTTATAATATGCACAATTACTCCAAACCGAATCATAACCACCCCGGCATGTATTTACCGTATATCTGCAACTATTATATCGATACACATGTGAAGCATTTCGAACATTACCTGCATGATCTTTACAAGATGCATTCACTGTATTATTCCATGTTCCAGATAGCCCAACAGTCCAGTATGTTGATCCATTTACTCCACTATTACCATCCGAACAAGAAATTGTTGATGTAAAATATCCACTTATACCAAAGCTAATTGTTGGTGGTGTCCAATCGACAAGTAGTATAAGATGTACAGGTGAACTAGCATTACCGGCATTATCAACACTTCGCCAATAAGCATCTAATTTCCCTTCATTCATAAGCCAATCGCCTACATTGCCCT
>CALVID010000052.1 GCA_944329355.1 uncultured Bacilli bacterium | reverse complement strand
CTCTACCTTCTATATATAACATACAACTTTCAAAATCCCTTTTCCTTCTTAAATATCAAAAAAAATTTAATATTTTTCTAAAAAGGCATTTTAAAATTTCCACTTTGCATTCTTTTAACCATAATTTTCATCTGTTCAAATTGTTTCAAAAGCTTATTAACTTCCTCAACACTTCTACCACTACCACTAGCAATCCTTCTTTTTCTACTAGCTTTTAATATATCGGGATTTCTTCTTTCTTCTAAAGTCATTGATAAAATAATAGCTTCTATATGTGCCATTTGTTTAGGATCAATATTAACATTATTAAGTCCCATTTTTTTTGCTCCTGGTATTAACTTAATTAAATTCTCAAGCGGTCCTAACTTCTTAACTTGATTTAATTGATTTAAAAAATCTTCTAAATCAAATTTACCTTTTTGTAATTTTTTAGCCGTCTCCAAAGCTTCATTTTCATCAAAAACTCCCTCAGCTTTTTCAATCATGCTCATTAAATCGCCCATATCAAGTATTCTATTTGCCATTCTCTCTGGATAAAAAGGCTCTAATCCATCCATTTTTTCAGAAACACCAATAAACTTAATAGGAATATTTGTTAAATGTCTAATAGATAAAGCTGCTCCACCTTTAGTATCACCATCTAACTTAGTTAAAACCGCCCCCGTCAAAGGTAATCTTTCATTAAAATTTGTAATAACATTAACTGCATCTTGTCCCATCATACTATCGATAACAAGTAAAATTTCATTAGGCTTAACTTCCTCATTAATGTTTTGTAACTCTTCCATTAATTCTTCATCAATATGTAGTCTTCCAGCAGTATCGATTAAAACATAATTATATCCATTTTCTTTCGCATATTCTACCGCATTTTTTGCAATCTCAACTGGATTACCTTTCCCTTCTGAATATACTTCGATATTTAATTCTTTACCTAATTGTTTTAATTGATCAATAGCCGCTGGTCTATAAACATCACAGGCTACCATCAAAGGTTTCATTCCAAATTTCTTACGTAAAAGTAAAGCAAGTTTTCCTGTAGTTGTCGTCTTACCAGAACCTTGCAAACCGCACATCATTAAAATAGTCATTGGTTTAACAATAATTAAAGGTTCATCTTCTTTTCCTAATAAATCAACTAATTCATCCTTAACTATTTTTACAAAAACCTCTCCCGGTTTTAAACTTTTTTTAACCTCTTCACCTAAAGCTTTTTCTTTTACATTATTAATAAATTCTTTTACAACCTTATAGTTAACATCTGCTTCTAATAAAGCTAATCTTATCTCTCTTGTAACTTCTCCAATATTATCTTCGGTTATCTTTCCATAACCTTTTATTTTATTTAAAGCATTTTGTAGTCTATCTCCTAAATTTTCAAACATTTATAATCACCTATATCATTATACTCAAAGCCAAAGAAAAAAGCAAACAAATATGTTTACCAAATATAATTTACTATGGAAAACGCGTCCCACCAAGCTAACGCTTGGTGGACTTTATGCTTAAACATAGTTTTGTTCTATAATCACCCCGCTCTTCACTTGCTTCGCACATGAAGAGCGGTATTTTAGGACTCAGTTTACCCCGCTGCAAACTGGTCCTTTTATAAAGGCTTCGCCTTTACTAATTTATTCTTATTATTGTGTATTTATTGCACTATTGTGAATGGGTCTTCTAAAGTTCCACTTCCATTCAAAGTAGTGTCAGATTTCAAAAAGACAACTGGGCGGGGAGCATAATTACTATCAGAGGCATAATCGATGTACAAATACGCGCCCGAACCACGCACACGACCGCTCCAAACTCGATTAGAAGCGTCACCAAACCCATAAGAATAAGCATTTATTGTCCAATAATATAATGAACTTTCTGTTCCTTTATCTAATAAATAATTACTATTACATATATCCCTGTAAACAGATGAAGTGCTTGCTGATGTACATGATGGATTTATACTTGCTTTTAATATATCTGATACGTTAGCTAAGCCTACATTACCTGTCCAAGTATACATTTTCTCTCCAGCTATATTCTTTTCTATACTATCTGCTTCAACTCCACTTTGGTCTAACCTTTCTACTGCTCCTATATTAAATGAATGACTTATCATTTGTCCTTTTGCAGTTGCATTTATATTATTTGTGTAATAATCATCGTTTAAATACAATTTTATACTTGAATCTTCGGTTACTGTTCCGCTTTGTGATCCGCTAGGGGAAGAAAATGTTCCTGATACTGCTGCATATACTCCACAACCAGATGCACTAGTACAATAAGTAGAAGATGCTGTTCGATTTTTATTATCGAAAGGACGGTTTGCTAAAACCTCATTTCTTATTATTTTATATGTTCCATCGGCTTCTTTGGCTACTATTCTCCAAAGCTCATCATTAAACATTATATAATTATCAGGATCTTGTCCTCTATAAACATATCTACCCTCTTCGTAAATATCTTCATATAAACCATCGCCTTCTGTAACTACATTATCAGTAATATCAATAGAATTATCTATAATATTCCCTTTAGCTCTTATACTAAGTGTAGTTTGAAAAGCCGCATAACCAACACATAAACACAAAAGTAAACAAAGTGAACTTATAATAATTATCCTCTTTTGTTTTTTCATTTGTCTTCTTCGCATAAATATTCTCCTTTACTATTACTTATACTCTATATAAATTATAACCAATTATTAATAATTTATCAATGGCAACTTTAAAATAAGTGTAAAGAAAAAGACTTTTTACAAAGCCTGAGTAAATACAAAATAAAGTAAAACTATAACACCTAAAACTATTCTATAATAGCCAAACACTTTAAAATCATGTTTCTTAATATAACTCATTAAAAACTTAATAATAAACATTGAAGTTATAAAAGCAACAATCATTCCTACTAATAATATTGCTAGTTCCATTCCTGTAAAAGCAAATGAAAACTTAACTAATTTAAGTAGTGATGCTCCAAACATAACTGGAATAGCTAAAAAGAAAGTAAATTCAGCGGCTACGGTTCTAGATACTCCAAGTAAAAGTGCTCCAACTATTGTCGCACCAGATCTAGAAGTTCCCGGGAATATTGCCGCAATTAATTGAAATATTCCAATAAGTAAAACTGTATTATATGAAAGTTCAGCTAAAGAATTAATTTTAGAATTTTTACCCTTATTTTTATTTTCAATAATTATAAAGGCAATACCAAATACGATTAAAGCAATAGCTACACATACATAATTATAAAATAACTTTTCAAATACCTCATCGAATAATACTCCAACTATTGCCGCTGGAACACATGCTACTAATATTTTTCCCCATAAAGATAATATATTTTTATCTAAAGTTAACTTTTCTTTTTCTTTTTTAACTGGCCAAATCTGTTTCCAAAATAATATTACAACTGCTATAATTGCACCTAACTGTATAACCACCTGAAACATATCGTAAAACTCTTTAGAAACATCTAATTTAACAAGTTCATTAAGTAAAATCATATGACCGGTACTACTAATTGGAAGCCATTCAGTAATACCTTCAACTATACCAAAAAATATAGCTTTTATAATTTCTAACACATCATCATCTCCTATTCACATTCTATATTTTCATCACGCATTTTATTAAAAAATTTGATTGAATTCTTTCTTATCATAAATTCATTCAAAACATCATTTTCTAAATTAGGTACATCCAAATAATATTTAAGTTGCCACTCATCCTCTTCATCTTTAGCTACGGTTATCTTAATATTCTCATTACCTGCATACTTTTCATTAAAACTAGTCGCACTTCCCTTAATTTCTTCTAATATTGTTTTCCCTTCATCATTTAAAGCTTTATAAGTATGAGTAACTATAGCCTCTTTTACATTATCCTCATTATCATATGTCACGTGAATACTCATATTATCAGAAATATTTTCTGAATTTTTATTAACTTCACAAGTACTTTCAAAGTCTTCATTTCTAACAATACAACCAGTTAAACTAAAGGCAATCAACAAAATTAAAATTTTTTTCATCTTACCTTCTCCGGTTCTAATAAAGATAAAGAAACTTTATTTTTATCAAGCTTAATCTCATCGACATAACAATCGACAATATCTCCAACATTCACAACTTCCATTGGATGTTTAATAAATTTATTAGTTAATTTAGAAATATGCGCTAAACCATCATTCTTAAGTCCAATATCGATAAAAGCTCCAAACGGTGTGACATTGCGAACTGTTCCTTGTAATTTCATACCAACTTTTAAATCTTCTAAATGTAATATATCACTTTTTAAAATTGGTTTAGGCATTTCATCACGTGGATCTCTATTAGGTTTCTTAAGTGACTTAACAATATCTTCTAAAGTATATACATCAGTACCTAATTTATCCACATACTCTTTAACATCAATATTAATTTCCTGCATCTTACTAGTTCCAATATCATTTAAAGATAATCCAAGCATATCAAGTAATTTCAAAGTAACACCATAACTTTCCGGGTGAATACTAGTAGAATCTAATATATTTTCATCCATTATTCTAAGAAAACCAACCGCTTGGGTATAAGTTTTCGAAGAAAGTAATTTCTTAATAACTTCTCTATCTTTAATCTTACCATGTTCATCACGATACTTAATCAACTTATCAATATTAGTTTTCGTAAGTCCAGAGACATATTTAAGTAAAGAAGTACTTGCAGTATTCACATTAACTCCAACATTATTTACACACTTTTCAACCACAAAATCTAATGAACTAGATAATTTTTTAGGAGCCACATCGTGCTGGTACATACCAACCCCTATACTTTCAGGATCTATTTTAACAAGTTCAGAAAGTGGATCTTGTAATCTTCTCGCTATACTTATCGCACTTCTTTCTTCAACATGTAATAAAGGAAATTCACTTATTGCTAGTTTACTAGCCGAATAAACAGAAGCTCCCGCTTCACTAACTATTATATATTCACATTTATGTTTTGCTTCTTTTATAGTATCAGCTACAAATGCTTCACTCTCCCGTGATGCCGTACCATTACCTATCGCAATAATATCAATATTATATTTATCGATTAAATCAAGTAATATTTTCTTACTTTTCTCTTTCTCATTTCTAGGTTCATGTGGATAAATAACTTTAATATCGAGTTTCTTACCAGTATTATCGACAACAGCTAACTTACATCCTGTTCTATAAGCTGGATCAAACCCTAAAACCATCTTATCTTTCATCGGTGGTTGCATAAGTAACTTTTCCAAATTCAAACTAAAGTTTTTAGTTGCTTCATCTTCAGCACGCTCAGTTAACTCACTTCTAATTTCTC
>CALVID010000051.1 GCA_944329355.1 uncultured Bacilli bacterium | reverse complement strand
CCTTTTATAAAATAATCTTTATAAATATGATAAAGCTCTCTTGCTATATTTAAACTAACATATACATTTTTATCTTCCATAGTAGTATATTTTCTTGTAGTAATGCCAAACTTAATATATTTATCATTTGTATCTATAATTCCATTAATAATTCCTGATAATAACACTTTATTTAAATTTATATCGCCATAATTCATTCATCAGATCCTTTCTTTTAAATATAATTTTAAACACTTTATTTTTTATTTATATTTATTCTTTATTATATGATGGAAATATATTTCTAGTGGACTAGCAGTTTTCTTCTACACCTATGGAAGTATTTTTCCACTACGTTTCTGTAACATATAATTTTCTAGTATGATTAATATATCGAATTTCAATTAACTTTTCTTTTTTTAATTTTCCTAAAGCTGATGTATAGTTCTTTTTGACACATTAATCCTTTTAGCCAGATATTCATTACTAGCAAAGCAGTCATTCCCTTTATAATTTAAAGAACATGAAAAAATAGCACTTTAAATCCATTTTCAACCCAAAATATATCTGCTTTACTAGATTATAATCATAATCACTTTAAAAGGTTTGAAAGTGAAAATGACAGTACTAAACAAATACCTTTAGATAAAATACTAAAATTATCCATTATTTTAAATGTTTCAATTGATGATTTATTAAAATAAAAACCACTATAATGTAATTTTCATATAATACATTATGGTGATTTCTTTATACACTAATTATTTTATACAAAATTGTTGAACTTTTAAATTTTGTCTAGACATATAAATGTCAATACTAAAATATACAAAAATGGGAATGAAAATGTACATACCTTTTTTTAATATTTAGTTAACTATTTCCTTCATTTGTATCTGCCACCATTTTTACTAATTTTATTGTTATACTACCATCTTTGTTTTCTATTCTATTTAAATATTCTTTCATATTGATTTTCTCCATATTTGGTTAGTTTTTCTCTATTTAGTTTAAAATATTTAGCACTAAATTTTGTTTTAATTAAGTATTTTGATAAAGTATTTATATTAAGTAATTCTTATGACGATTAATTTAAAAGTCTACCCTTGACTTTTAGTTAAAATTAATTATAATATGGCCTATATTTATGAAATGAGGGGTTGTTATATGAAATATAATGAATTTTATATAGTGGGAGACACTAAATATAATGATGTGGTTATAAATCATTTAGAAAGTAAAGGATATATTTATAAAGGAACAATCAGTAAATTAGAACAGTTAGTTATTCTTGACAATAAAGTTTCTATTCTTATTTTAGAAGCACCTATTTTCATTACAAAATATTCTAGGCAACTAAAAAAACAAGGCATTGAAACAATATACATTTTAGATCAATTTGACATAGAAAATGGTGTTATTAATAATATTCGGGAATTTTCATTGATGAAAAAACCACTAATTGGATATATAGAAATCAATTTAGTTGATCACTGTAATTTAAAATGTAAAGGGTGTACTCACTTTTCTAATATTTGTGATAAATACGAAATTAGTGTAGATCAATTTAAAAATGACATCGAAAAATTATCAAATTTGGTTAATATTGATTTAATAAGATTAATGGGCGGAGAGCCATTATTACACTCTGAATTATCGGAAATTCTACCTATTGCTAGAAAATATTTCCCTAATTCAAAAATTGCATTAGTTTCTAATGGACTCTTAATTCCAAAAATTGATGAACAGTTAATAGAAAGTATAAAAAATAATAATATATTTTTTAATATATCCTTATATCAACCAACCTATAAAATGGCTGATAAAATTGTAGAGTTTTTAAACGATAAAAACATTAAATTTTTCTTTGGAAACGGTTGTAAGCAAAAAAATGAAACTTTACTAATTCGGGAATTTCACACTTGTTTAACAACAAAAAAAATTAATAATCCGGAAAAAGCAAATAATTTATGTTATGGAAGGTATTTTCCTTTTGTAAAAGATGGATTTATTTCTAGATGTTCATATCCTTTATTAATACAATATTTAAATGAAAAATGTAATTCAAATTTTAAAACTACAGAAAATGATTTTAAAAAAATTGATGATTTTCAAAATGGAGATGAGTTAATTGAATATTTAGAGCACTTTTGCGACTTTTGTGCTTATTGTACTGACAAAAAATTAAGAAGATTTAAGTGGCAAACAAGCAACAAAAATAATTTAAGCGATTACATTGTATAGCAGAAATGTGGGAGGTATGATTATGAAAAGTATTGCAATTTTATGGAATGCTATGAATCCTTTTTTTGAAGAGGCAATTAATGATATTAGCAAGTTTGCTATTATAGAATCATTAGAATATGTGGAATTTAAGAATTATAGACAGTTTATAAAAGATATTTATGCGTTAGATACTGGGACTGGTAAACCAGGATATAGTGATTATAAAGCAGATATAATGGTTGATAAATATGATTCTAATCAAATTTGTATATTATATTTATTATTACCACCATCTGAAAAAAAATATATTGAGCGTAAAGATACTTTTATCTATGAAAATATAGAAAATTTAAAACAATTTATAAGGAAAAAATATAAAACTAAAGTAGAAAATTATAATTTTGATAATGTATTTCATATGACTGATGATGATAAAGAATATGACTTTGTTTTAAATGTTATTAACAGACATTTATTAGAAAATACCGATAGAAACGAAAAAGGTTTGATAAAGAAATGATGTACATTTGTGTAAGCGGTTATGGTGGCACAGGTAAAAGTGAATTATGTAAAAAAATAAATGCCGTTGACCAAACTTTTGTCCATGTTTCCGTTGACGATGTTATAGAAAAATACATTATTAAAAATCCTTATTTTCTTAAATATATGAAAGATATATTTAAGAAAAATATACCTTTAAAAACTGTATTAAATGCTTGCTTTTTTAATAATGAAGAAAATGGTAAAATTCACAAAGCATTTTTAAATTATTTAAATAAATGTCTACTGAATATTATAAATAGTTTAAATCAAGCAGAAGTTATACCTTTGATTGATTGGTTTGCTTGTGAAAAGCTAAATTTATACAATAAAGCAAATTATAAAATTTTGATGATTGCTGATAAAAGTAAAAGAATAAATCGTGTTATTGATAGAGAGCATAAAAAATATGAAGACGCCCTAAAAGTTGAAACAACAGTAGAATATAAACCATATAGCGAATATAATATAGTTATTAATACTAATAATTTTGATTTTGATATAAAAAATATAATAGAAGAAATAAAAAGGGGGATTTCCTATGGATTTAGTAACAATCATTGTACCAGTATATAATGTAGAAAATTATTTAAATAGATGTTTAGATTCTATCATTAAACAGAGCTATAAAAATCTAGATATTATTTTAATTAATGATGGATCTACAGATAATAGTTTAAAAATTTGCAATAATTATGCAGAAAATGACGCACGTATTACTGTTATTAATATTCAAAATAGCGGTCCAAGTATTTGTAGAAATATCGGTTTAGGAAAAGCTAAAGGCAATTATATTAGTTTTGTAGATAGTGATGACTATATAGAAACAAATTTTATTGAAACTTTAATAAAAACCCAAAAAAATACAAATTCTGATGTTGTTGGATGTAGCATTAACGTTAACGATGTTAATGGTGATATTTTTGATGCTTACAATGACTATGAATTAGTAGTCTATAAAAAGAATACTTTAATTAAAGAATATTTAGAAGATAAAATTGCTTTTGCTGTTTGGGGTAAATTATTTACAAAAGAAAGTTTAATAAATCAAATATTTTTAAATTATCGTGTTAATGAAGATAGAATGTTTATGTGGAATATTTTTAACAAAATAAATACCTATACAGTTATAGGTCATCCTTTATATCATTATATGAGACGTTCAAACAACAGTTTAACTAGTTTAGAGTTTACTGATGAGCATCTGAACATTTTTTCGTATATAAATATGGTGCAAAAAAAAGTAAAAAAATATTATCCACAATTTAGTAAATTATCTAATCAATATGCAGAAAAACAAATTAAACATATACTAACTATTTTAAATTCTTCTTTCTCAATAACAACTACTCAATATAAAGATTATATTAATAAAATAAAACTTTTATTAAAACAAAATAAATTAAAAATTGATATAAACAAGTATATAAAAAATGATTAATCCAACAAATTAATCATTTTTATTATTCAAAAATTTCAAGCAATCTTGCAACATCATGTAATGACCTTTATTAAATTGTCCATTTTCAAATAAATTATTGATTTCGTCTAAAGTTAGCCAATTGACCGATTCTACTTCGTCTTCTTGAATAGTAATATCTTTAATATCTATATCTTTTTTTAAATAATATAAATCACAGAATGAATTTTTTCCTTTTGCTTCTTTAAATAATTGTAACTCATTTGGATTTACACTTATACCTAGTTCTTCTTTTATTTCGGTGATCATCCCAGTAAGTGAATTTTCTCCAGCTTTAGGATGACCTCCAGTCGTTGCCCATTTACCATCTTTTTCTGGTACTCTTTTTTGCATTAAAAACTGTCCTTTATTATTTTGCATAAAACAAACTACCATTAAATAAAAATAGCCTTCTGGAACACCATCACTTTTTTCAAATGTTTTACCAGTTAATTGTTTGTTTTTATCATAAATATCTCTATATTCCATTATTTACCTCCCTAAATTATTTTATATCCCAAAATGTCAAATTTTTGTTGTTCAAAAGATAATCAGCTGTTTCCAATGTTTTTGTATTAGGTTGACGGTATAAATTTTTTCTACTAATCCAGCTACTTCCAGATTTTTTCATTGAAACAAGCATTTCAGCATATTTAATTGCAACACCTATTATATCCACAATCGGAACATTATCGATTTCGGTTATTCCTTTAATTGCTCTAATTTTAAATGAAGTAACAGAACATCCTGGAATTATTACTTCTGCTCCCTTATTTATTAGCTTCCTGGCAGCTTGAGCAAAAGCATTTATTGTTTCTTCAATTTCTATTTGGTCTCCTTTTTCCCAACTTGTAATAGACTCACATCCAACAAACCGTTTAGTTAAGCCATATTTTTCTACAGTTTCTTCAATTTCAAAATTATTGTATGGTGAAATACTTACTATACCAAATTTATATCCTAGATTTAATGAATACATCATAGCTGCTTCTCCCAAGCCTATAACTGGAATGTTTAAAGCTTGTTTTAATTCCCATAACATAGGATCGCCAAAACAATTTATAATAACTGCATCATATCCTTCTTTTTCTGCATTTTTAGCAGCATAATATACCATAGGTTGTGCTAAATGGTCCATATATCTACAATATGCCATATCTACAGGTCCTAATCCCCATTCGCAAAATCGATGAGTAACTTTTGTGTTTTGATCTTTAACTAAATTTATATTATTATTGAGAACAGGAATATATACATTATTAATAAAAGACATAAATTGTTTGTCATCTTTCTTCCCTGTGGGAATATTAATTATTAATATTTTCATAACTACCTCCAACATTTAATGTAATATTTTAATATATTATATCATTTGAAAATATATATTACAATTTTATTTAGCAAGAGCTATTAAATAGTAATATCATTTTGCCATTAATATATTTAATAAGTTAGAAGAATATAATATACTTAACTCATGTAATGCTCTTGTCATTGAAACATATAAAATTTTCATATCTAGATTATTGTTAATGTCATAATTACTATTCATTACATTGCATACAATAACGCCATCAAATTCTAATCCTTTTGATAAATAACCTGTAGTAATACAAATATCATTTGAAAAATTATAATTTTTTGAAGTTATTTTCTCAACTTCAATTTTAGAAATTATATCATTATATATAGTATCTACTTCTTTAGGTGTTTTCCCAATAATTGCAATTGTTTGACATCCTTGCTTTTTCATATAATTAATTTGATTTAAAATTGAATTTGTAATATTGGATTGTTTGGTATCTATATATTGTACTTTTGAACCATGTCTTATAACTGGCTCTGCTAATGTATAATTTAAATGTTTGTTTATTTTATTTGCTTCATTCATGATTTCTATTGTAGTTCTATAACTTTTATTAAGGTATTTTATTGATATGTTATTATCAAATACTTTTTCAACAACATCTTCCCAAGATTTGATGGAACGACTCGAATATAATGATTGTGCTAAATCACCATAGATACTAAATGTACTATTAGATAAAATCTTTTTTAATATGAAGAAAGTAAATAAATTATAATCTTGGGCCTCATCAATTACTATATGCCTATATTTCTTGTAATCTTCTGCTCCATTTATTATGTAATTAATATACATTAGTGGTGTCAAATCCTCAAATTCTAATATTCCATTTTTTAATTCTTCTAATTTGATGTCTACCTCATTATTAAACTTATTTTTTTTCTTTAATTCTAACAATATTTTTTTGTAAATATCATATATATCAAATTTAATTTTTTTAAAATATCTTTTTAAAATATTCATTCCAGATGATTCTAATTCTTTCTTTAGTAATTGATTATCTTTGGCATTTGCTTTTTGCCTAATAGTATTATTTTCTTTGATAACACTCTGTAATGATTTATTTAATATATCAGATTTTCGTTCATCAATCTTCTTACTTAATAATAAAATTGTCTTATCAATTCTTTTACTAATTGTATTACTTGTTTTTTTATTTACAGAATAATACTCTTCTTCTATTTCTTTGAAACTTAATATTTTAATATTCTTATACTCTAAATCAACTTTAGGAAGCATATTTGCTTCAAACACATCTATGTACTCTTTTATAAAATGTTGAAATTCCAATG
>CALVID010000050.1 GCA_944329355.1 uncultured Bacilli bacterium | reverse complement strand
AAAGTTAGAAAGAGAGATAAGTATAGGAACAGTCAAAGGAGGAAGTATCACCTTAGATAAGCAAACAGCGTTATTAAAAGAAGATGTAAATATAACGAGTACAGCAAATAGTGATTTTACTTATCAAGGAGCCACTATAGTATGTGAAGATGGAAGCACTCATACAATAACTGGAAAAACCTTTAATATGAGTATTTGCAATTCTCCAGTAACTGTTTATCCTACTTGGAAGAAGAATGATAGAGATATTATGTGGATTAATGCAATACCTTCTAACCCTGTTTTCGAGCACTATTTAACAGATGTAAGTGGTGGGTTTATTTATTTTAGTAGCCCGGATCCAAATCCTGACTCAAATCATTCACAGTACTATATTAATTTATATAATCCAGAAGGTTCATGGTCAAGAGTCCAAATATCCACTAAAACTAAAATGGATATTACAGATTATAAGGAACTTTTCATAGAAACATGGTGTACAGACACATCTACTGTATCGCTTGGATTGACATCAAGAACCTCGGCTTGGCTATATGAAAATACAGGTCCTTATGTTCAGCAAAGTGTTAAAGGAGGACCACAGTCACCAGATCACATTCAATGTAATATTTCTTCTAATAAAGGTGAATGGTATTTAAGTATTCAAAGGTTATATACAAACAGTACTAAATATAATTTTTGTAACATCAACGGTATAAGATTGCATGGTATTACTTATTCATATACCAATAGAGGAATTTAATTAAAAGCATAACAAATCATAGTTATGTTTTTTTCAATTTCTATATATTAATTTATAACTGTAAAATGACATTAAAAAACAAAGAAAAACAATAAAATTACTTTACTTTTATCAGCAAGGATAGTAAAATAGTGGTATAAAGTGAAAATAAGTGGGGAAAAGTGGGTGATAAAAATGTTCATGGGTGAATATCATCAGAAATTAGATGAAAAAGGGCGTTTAATAATACCTGCTAAAATAAGATACGAACTAGGAGATAACTTTATCATAACTAGAGGCTTGGATGGCTGTTTATTCATATATAAAAAAGAAACATGGGACAAAATTATTAATAGCTATCAAACCTTACCAAACGTTAAAGAAGCTAGAAACTTTATGAGATTTTTTTTGTCAGGAGCCACTCCACAAAATTTTGATAAACAAGGTAGAATTAATATTTCCGCTCCACTTATTAAACACGCTAGTCTATCTAAAGAGGTTGTGATCATTGGTGTTGGTGATAGATTAGAAATATGGAGTAATGACAATTGGAATAAATTTACCGAAGAAAACGAAGATAAATTTTCTGAATTAGCGGATAGCTTATTTTCACAAAATTTAAATTAGGAGGAAAGACATGCATGAAAGTGTCCTATTAACCGAAAGCATTAAATATTTAAATTTAAATAAAAAAAGCATCATTGTTGATTGTACCTTAGGTTATGCTGGACATAGTTCAAATATCCTAAAACAAATCAAAGAAGGATATCTGTACGCTTTTGATCAAGACCAAGAAGCTATCAAAGAAGCAGATAAAAAACTAAAACAAATTGGAACTAACTATGAAATAATAAACACCAACTTTGTAAATTTAAAAGAGGAAATAAAAAAAAGAACAGATAAAATAGATGGTATCTTATTTGATTTAGGAGTATCATCTCCTCAGCTAGATGAAGACTATAGAGGTTTTAGTTTTCACAAAGAAGCAAAATTAGATATGCGAATGAATCAAAATCAAGATTTATCAGCTTACGAAGTAGTAAATGAATATCCAGAAAAAAAATTAATTCAAATTTTTAAAACATACGGTGAAGAAAAATATGCAAGTAGTATTGCAAAAGGAATAATAAAAGCCAGAAATAAAAAGCTAATAGAAACAACTATAGAATTAGCCGAAATAATAAAAGACAATGTCCCAGAAAAATATAGAAGAGTATCTCATCCAGCTAGAAAAATATTTCAAGCAATCAGGATAGAAGTAAATGATGAATTAAATGTTTTTGAAAAAGCTTTAAAATCAGCTTTAGATATTATAAAACCAGGTGGCAGAATATGTGTAATTACTTTCCATTCTTTAGAAGATAAAATATGCAAAAATATCTTTAACCAAGTAAGTAAATTGCCAAAAGAATTACAAAACTTGCCAGTTATACCTGACGAATATAAACCAAAATTTAAAATAATTGCAAATATCACGCCAACTAAAGAAGAAATAGAAAAAAATAAACGGGCAAGAAGTGCCAGATTAAGAGTAATAGAAAGGGAAATGTAAAATGGCAAAAAGAAAAACCAAATCAAAAATAACTAAAGGTGAAAGATTATTATATTTTTATGCTACTGTTGCATTTTTCTTAATGCTTGGATTAAAAATATTCTGTGGTGCTTGGGTAGGCGAAATGAAAATGAGCATTGAAGAAACAAAATATAACATTGAAGAGCAAGAAAAAACCAACGAAAGTCTAACCATGAAAGTAAATGAACTAACATCATTCGAAAACGTTCAGAAAGTTGTCAAAGAAATGGGGTTAGCGTATAATAATGATAATATAATCGTAATAGACAAATAAAGAAGGTGATTATGTGGCTCAAAAAAAAGTTAAAGAATGGAAAACCCCAAGAAAAATATTTCTTGTTTTTTTCTTTATAATATTAGGACTTTTTGGTCGTTATTGTTATCTAGCATTATCACCAGAAATAAATGGCCGGGACATGAAAGTTTTTGCCGCTAACCGAAATACTGTATCAAGAACTCTCACTGCTAAAAGAGGAACAATATATGATATGAGTGGTAATGTTTTAGCCCAAACTGTATCATCTTATACCTTAATAGCTTATCTAGATGAAGAAAGAAGTACAAAAACCCAAATCAACCATGTCAAAGATATAGATTCAACCGCTAAAGCTCTTGCTCCAGTCTTAGAAATAGATGAAGAAACATTAAGAAAAATGCTTCAAAAAGGGAAAGATGAAGGAAAATATCAAATAGAATTTGGAACTGCTGGAAAGAACCTCACTGAATTAAAAAAAGGAGAAATAGAAGAGTTAAACTTACCAGGAATTGACTTTGAAGAAAGCTATAAAAGATATTATCCAAATGGAGACTTTGCATCATATATTTTAGGTTATGCTAAAACAAATGAATATACAGATAAAAATGGTAAACTAGTTACCTCAATAGATGGAGAGTTAGGCATAGAAGCTAAATTTGACAATGATTTAAAAGGAACAGATGGTTATTTAATGTATCAGCAAGATCGTTTTGGTTATAAAATACCGGATACTAAGGAAGAAAGAATAGAAGCATTAGATGGTAAAGACATATATTTAACAATCGACTCAAGCATTCAAAGATTTGCTGAAACTGAAGTTAAGTATATGCAGACGGAATATGAACCAGAATGGACTGTGATAGCTGTTATGGATGCCAAAACCGGAGATGTTTTAGCCAGCAGTTCAACGCCATCATTTAATCCTAATTTGAGAAATATTACCAACTATGAAAATCCATTAGTATCCAACGCTTTTGAACCAGGATCAACAATGAAAATATATACTTATATGTGTGCCATAGATAAAGGAACATATAATGGTGCCGAAACATTTAAATCAGGAAGTATCGAAGTAGCTGATGCCGTAATTAGAGACTGGAATAATAGAGGATGGGGTACAATTACCTATGATAAAGGTTTTGAATATTCATCAAATGTCGGTGTCAGTACTATGATAAATCATTTTATAGATAGAGATGAAATGAAAGATTGTTTCCAAAAATATGGTTTTGGAACTTCCACAGGTATAGATTTATCTAGAGAATTATCGGGTTCTTTAGGATTTAAATACCCAGTTGAAGTAGCCAACGCCGCCTTTGGTCAAGGTATAACAACAACACCGATTCAACATTTAAAAGCTTTAAGTATGATAGCCAATGATGGACAAGAATTAACTCCTCATATAGTCTCTAAAATTGTCGATCCAAACACAGGAAAGACAACATATAAAAGAAAAATAGAAAAAAGTAGTAAACTAGTTAAGCAGACCACTATCGATAAAATTAAAGATTTGATGGATAAAGTAGTCAACAGTGAGGATAGAGAAGCAACTGGAAGAAAATATCATATTGATGGATTTGATGTAATTGGTAAAACAGGAACATCACAGATTTATGATGAAAAAAGAGGGGGATATTTAAAAGGATCAAACGATTATATCTACTCCTTTGCTGGTATGTATCCTAAAGATGATCCAGAAATAATTATATATGCGGCTATTAAAAAACCAAATATTGGATCATCAAGTACATTAAGTACATCTATAAATAATTTGATGAAAAACATTGCCAAATATAAAAATATGTTTGAAGAAGAAACAAAAAATCAAAGCAGTGTAACTTCATTAAAATTAGATTCATATATCAATCAAAAAGTAACGGATGTAAAGAAAATAATGGATGAAAACCATATAACTACTACCATAATTGGTAATGGAGATAAAATAATTAACCAATATCCAAACAAAGGCGAAACAGTATTATCATATGATAGAGTTTTCTTAATCACAAATGATGATACAGGGAAAATGCCAAATTTAATAGGTTATTCAAGAAGTGATGCGATCTACCTCATGAAAACCTTAGGTTATGATTATGAATTAGTAGGTTATGGATATGTAACTGCCCAAAGTATTAAAGAAGGGGAATTAGTAGGTAATAAGGTAGTTAAAATAACATTAAAAGAAAAATAGGCGAGTATATCCGCCTATTTTATACTTTCACGTGATTTTCAAAAATTCTATTTAATCGTTCATCCGGATAATGTTTATCCAAAAACACTTCAACTTTATTACTAGGATCTTTCCCTAAAGATCTTTCACTTTGTCTAAGACAAGCAATAATAGAAATTATAATATTGATAATCATAAAAACAATTAAAATAAGTGTTAAAACATTTCCAATATTAATAGGAATTTTTTCGATCAAATTAGACAATATAGGATAAATGAACTTCATAAAAATTAGAGCCAAAACACCCCATATAAGCATATATTTTAGACTCGTTCGTCCACCAATATTAAAAAATTGATGACTATAATCCCAAGAAATAGTTCCAAAAACTTTCTCTTGGATGAGGGAGCACATATATTCAAATCCACCACCTAAAAGCATACCACCTAGAAATAGTAAAATAGGACTTTTAATCTTAGATAAAAACAAGACAAAAATAACAACACCAAAACCATACACGGGATTAAAAGGTCCATAAATTAACCCACTTCTACTAACTAAATTACCATAATGAATAAAATGATTTATCATTTCAAATATACATCCTAAAAAAGATCCAATCATAAAAAGCCAAAAAATTTTCTTAAAACAAATATCTTTCGCAAATACTTCTTTCTGCTTCATATAAAACCTCACAACTAATTCATATTAACTATCCATAGTATATCATCTATATATTAATTGTCAAACCGACAAAAATAAGGTATAATCAAAGTAAAGTGGGGGATGTGCTAATGATTAAATTTCTCAAAAAAAACTTAAACCTACTAGGACACAGAGTTTTCCTTGTCCCATTACTTATGGTTATTCAAATAGTAATTTTATTCATTATGATTATCGAATTTTATAATTATTTCTTAATATTTTATTTGATATGTGTTATATTTAGTTTTATATTAGTACTTCATATAGTAAACAGTAAAGCCAACCCAGGTTATAAAATAGCATGGATTATTCCAATTTTAACTCTCCCAATTTTTGGCTTGCTATTATATCTTTTATTTGGGGGAAATCAATTAAGCAAAAGACAAAAAGAAAAAATGAAAAACATTTACCTTAAACAAAGAAAATATAAAGATCCTCATAATATTGTTATGAGTGAACTTAGATATGAAAATATATCTGCTTATAATCAGGCAAAATATATAAATGATTATTCGTTAACAAATCTTTGTAAGCACACCAAAACAACTTACTTGTCAGATGGCAAAATATATTATAAAAAACTATTAGAATCTATAAAAAATGCAAAAAAATATATATTTTTAGAATATTTTATCATAGCTGAAGGTCAAATGTGGAATACTATTTTAGAAGTACTAAAACAAAAAGTAGAACAAGGAGTTGAAATAAGAATAATTTATGATGATTTTGGCTCCATAATGACCTTACCAAATCACTATGATAAAAAATTAGAAAAAGAAGGAATAAAAACAGCCATATTTAATCCCTTTGTTCCAAATTTGAAATCAAAATTTAACAACCGCGATCATAGAAAAATAGCTATAATTGATGGGCATATTGCTTTTACCGGTGGTATAAACTTAGCTGATGAGTATATCGGAGAAAAAATTAGATTTGGCCACTGGAAAGATAATGGAATAATGTTAGAAGGGGAGGCTGTTTGGAACTTTACTATCATGTTTTTATCAATGTGGGATTTTATAAAAGAAGAAAATGAAGATTATGAACAATATCATTCGCAATATGAATCTGAAACCTCATCTGACGGTTATGTAATTCCATATAGTGATAGCCCATGGAATAGTGAAGCTATAGGTGAGAACATATATTTAAATTTAATAAATAAAGCTAATAGATATATTTATATAACCACTCCATATCTAGTTATAGATAATGAAATGATAACCGCTTTAACCTTAGCATCAAAAAGAGGTGTTGATGTCAGAATAATAACTCCAGGCATACCAGATAAAAAAATAGTCAACGAATTAACTAAAGCTTACTATGATGTTTTGTTAGAAAGTGGTGTTAAAATATATGAATATACAAAAGGCTTTATTCATGCAAAAACCTTTGTAATTGATGATGAATATGCAACCGTAGGAACAGTAAACTTGGATTATCGAAGTCTTTACCTACATTTTGAGTGTGGCGTATGGTTATATGAATGTTCATCAATATTTACCATAAAAAAAGATTTTACATCTACACTTAAAGAATGTAGAGAAATAAAATTTAAAAATTTGGGCAAATTAACTTGGTTCAATTCATTCAAAAGACAAGTTTTAAAAGCCTTTGCCCCATTATTATAGGAGGAA
>CALVID010000049.1 GCA_944329355.1 uncultured Bacilli bacterium | reverse complement strand
TACATTTATAACTATATACATTTTAACACATTGTGTAAAATAAATCTATGGTTAAAATTTAATTGTCTAAAAAACACCTTATTTGGTGCTTTTTATAAAATTTTTCATTTGATCATAAAGTTTGTATAAGTATTGTATATGATTTTCTAAAAAGAAATAATGTCTTACATAGAAAAGCAAAACTATTAAAACAATATATAGAATTATTAAAAATAACCATGTTTTGAATGATATTATTACTGATAAAAATAAAAATATTCCATAAAAAAGTGTTACTAACAAATGAATAAGACGTTCGTGCTGAAAGAATTGTATTTTTGTTAAATGGTCTGAAATATCTTGTTTAGTTATATTTTTTATTTTTATTTTTTCTTCAATTTCTTTTGTATAATTTTCTAAATATTCCCTCATTTCAATCTCCTTTGTTTTCTATAAATTAATTATACCACAAATACGATAAATGAGTTATAATGAAAATGAGGTGATTATTGTGGAAGTGTTTGAAGCTATTGAAAAACGTTTTTCTAATAGGAAGTTTTTGGATAAACAAATTAACAACGAAGATTTAAATAAAATTTTGAAAGCTGGAATGCAGGCTCCAGTTGGTAGAGGTAGGTATGACGATATGCATATAACTGTTATTCAAGATAAAAGTTTGCTGAATGAAATAGGTACACTTATTGATAGAAATGTATTTTATAATGCACCTACTTTAGTGATTATATCGTCTAAAGATGATGGACATGGTTTAGACAAAGAAAATAGTGCATGTATTGCTATGAATATGTTACTTGCAGCTACTTCTTTAGGTCTTGGAAACATTTATTTAAATTTAGTTATTGGGCTTATTAAAGAAAATAAAAACGTTTTAAATAAATTAAATTTACCTAAAGACTTTATACCTATTGTTGGAGTTGGATTGGGATATGCAGAAGGCAGTCATATTAAAGAGCATAAAATAACTGTGAATTATATATAAACACAAGGATTGCTGATGTGAATTCTAATCTATAGACATCTAAATTTAAAAATCAAGGGCAAACTGATATGAACCCTTGATTTTTAATTATATAATTACAATATACTAATAAATCTTGTCCTTATTTGGTTGTTTAATAGGTTTGTCATTTTTGCTATATCTAGCATATAACATTCTTTCTAAAATGTAAGAATATCTTCTAAAAGATATATAATAGATATAAATTATTTACTTTTATATTTTGAAAAAACTATTTTCCGGTATTTAATATATCTCTAGCAGCAACTAATCCAGTGGCTGCCGCAGTTACAATATTGCCAGCTTTACCTGCACCATCACCAATAAAGTAAACATCATAATTTTTTAATTTAAATTTATTATTTGTTTCTATTTCATTACTAAAAAACTTTATTTCCGGTCCATATAATAATGTTTCACCATTATTAACACCTGGAATAATTTCGTTTAATTTATCCAAACCTTCAATGATATTGGTTATTATTCTATGTGGTAAAATGAGTGCGAGATCACCGGCAACACAGTCTTTTAAAGTAGGAGTAATAAAACCTTTATTTATTTTTTTCCAATTACTTCTTCTTCCTTGTTTTAAATCTTTTAATGTTTGAATTATGGGTTTACCATCTCCTAAGACGTTTGCTATATGAGCAATACTTTCCCCATATTCTCTCGTATTAGTTACTGGTTCAGTTAAATTTACTTTTGAAATAAAGGCAAAATTACTATTATTTGATTTTATATCTTTTAAAGAATGCCCATTAACACATATATATCCATAATAATTTTCTTTAGCTACGAAACCACCTGGGTTAGTACAAAAAGTTCTGATTTCATCATTGTAAGTATTGGTTTTAATGAAAATTGTTGGATCATATATTACACTACACAATTCTTCTAATATTTCTTTTCTAACTTCAACCCTAACACCAATTTCGATACTTTGTGATAAATATGGTATTTGATATTTATCTGCTAAAGCTTGAATCCATTTAGCTCCAGTTCTTCCTGGTGCTATGATGACTTTTTTTGCTTTATAGATTTTTTCTTGATTTTTTATTTGACATCTTACTTCATGATGATCTTTAGAAATATTTTTTACATCTAATACCTTTGTTTGATCTAATAGAGCAACTCCTTCTTTTTTTAAATAATTTGTAAATTTTTCAATGTATTTTGGTAATTTATCACTACCAAGATGTTTTTGCTTTATTAATAGTAATCTAGCACCAGTTAAAGCCACTTTACTTTTTATTTTGTTTGCCTGTTCTATATTAGAAGGATATATTTTACTATCCATATCAAATTCTTTAAATATTTCTTCACAGTCATCAATTAACTTATTTGCTGTTTCCTCATCCATATATTTAAATAAATCACTTTTACCCAGTTTTGGAATAAAGTTAAGTTTGCCATCAGAAAAAGTTCCAGCACCGCCATAACCTGATAATATATTACAAGGATTACAGTTAATACATTTTCCTGTTTTAGTCATTGGGCAAAATCTTTTTTCAGCAAATTTTCCTTCATCTAATAATAATATTTTCAAATTTTTATCATTTTTTATTAATTCATAAGAAGCAAATAGACCCGCTGGTCCTGCTCCAACAACTATAACATCATACATTTTTATCACCTAATTTATTATACCAAAAAACAAGACTTATTTGTCCTGTTTCTCATTTAATTTATCAATTAATTCTTTTTTATTTAATTTATAGTATTCTTTTATGCCTTCTTCTTTGGCAATATCTTTAAGATCTTCCAAACTAAGGTCTTCTAGCTTTGCAGTAGTGATTTCTTCTTTTTCTGTTTGTACTTCTTCTTTTAAAGATTTTTCAAATTCTTCGTGGGCTTTGATATCTTCTTCTGGCATTTTTCCATTTTTAACTAGGTAATCAATTTGTTCTTTAGTGATAGTTTCGTATTCTAATAATGTTTCAGCAATTAATTTTAATAAGTCCATATTTTCTTTAACTATTTTTTTAGTTACTTCATATTGGACAGTTATAATTTTTCTTACTTCTTCATCAATTTGTTTAGCAACTTCATGTGAGAAGTTTTGAGCTTTATTATAATCTCTACCTAAGAAAACACTTGATTGCTGTTCTTCAAATTGAATAGGACCTAGATCGCTCATACCATATTCTGTAACCATAGCTCTAGCTATTTTTGTTGCTTGTTCAAAGTCATTTTGTGCACCAGTTGTTACTTCATTAAACATTATTTCTTCAGCAACACGTCCAGCTAGGAAACCACTAATTGAATCTAATAATTCTTTTTTAGTTCTTAAATAGGTTTCTTCTTTTGGAAGCATTAGATTATATCCGCCAGCACGACCTCTTGGAATTATAGTTATTTTTTGAACGTCATTGGCACCATCTAATTTAATTCCTACAACTGCATGACCTGCTTCGTGGTATGCAACAGTGCGTTTTTCTTTTTCCGTATATTTATGGCTCTTTTTAGCTGGTCCCATCAATACTCTGTCATGAGCTTCATCTATTTCAGCCATAGTTATAGCTTTTTTATTTCTTCTAACTGTTAGTAAAGCTGCTTCATTTAATAAGTTTTCTAAGTCGGCTCCACTGAAACCTACTGTACGTTTAGCTATATTTTTTAAAGTTACATTAGGGGCGAATGTTTTACCTTTAGCATGTACAGCTAGGATTTCTTCTCTTCCTTTTGCATCTGGATAGTTAACTGTTACTTGTCTATCGAATCTACCTGGTCTTAATAAGGCTGGATCTAAGACATCTGGACGGTTAGTAGCAGCAATTATGATAATACCTTCATTAGCACCAAATCCGTCCATTTCGGTTAGTAATTGGTTTAATGTTTGTTCTCTTTCATCATGTCCACCGCCTAGACCTGCACCTCTTTGTCTACCTACAGCATCTATTTCATCTATAAATACTAGACATGGGGCACTTTGCTTTGCTTGTTTGAACATATCTCTAACACGGGATGCTCCCACACCGACAAATAATTCTACAAACTCTGAACCACTTATGAAATAAAATGGTACGTTAGCTTCTCCAGCTACGGCTTTAGCTAATAAAGTTTTTCCTGTTCCTGGAGGACCTACTAATAAAACACCTTTAGGGATTCTAGCACCCATTTTTTGGAATTTTTTAGGGTTCTTTAAGAAGTCAATTAATTCTGACATTTCTTCTTTTTCTTCTTCTAATCCAGCAACATCTTTAAATGTTACTTTAGTTTCTCCACCACTTAATCTAGCTTTTGATCTACCAAAGTCCATTGATTTACTACCACTTCCCATTTGTTTTGTTATAAAATAGAAAGCAGCTCCTACTATGATAACCATTGGTAAAATATTTATTAAAAATAACAAGAATGGAGATGAGCTTGGATCTGTAGATGTAGTTAATTTAAATCCGGCTTTATCTTCGGCATCTAATAATTTAACCATTGTTTCATTAGTCAGTGGCATATTAAATGAAAAACTTTCATTATCTGCATAGTCTTTTAGTTTACCCTTGATAGTATAAACACTACTTTGACTATTTGGAACAACATTTATTTCTTTAACTTCCTTTTCTTCTACAGCTTCCATAAATTCACCATAGGTTAAATCATTTACTTTTGTATTCATTGTCCCAACTAGTAGGTACATACAAAATAAGAAAACTGCAAGAAATATATAAGGAAATAATCCTCTTTTAACAACTTTTTTATTCATTACAAACTTCCTTTCTTTTGATACCTAATTATTATATCATAGTTTTGGTCTTTTTCTCTATCAAATTTTGTTTTTTTTAAGCCTGGAAGCCAAATAATTTCATCATTATCATCGGTTACAATAGGCCAATTTGTTCTTTCTGTTATTGGAATTTTTTCATCGATAAAAATATCTTTGATTTTTTTTGTTTTATTTATACCTTTCAGTATTAATTTATCGCCATCTTTTTTTGTCCTTACATGTAATGGAAGTTTTATATCTTTAGAGTTTATTTTTGTTACATAGTTTGAATGGTCCATAGTTTCATCTATGATTTCAATTATATCTTTATTAGATAAGGTTGCTTTTTTATTTAAAATTATATCATATGGATTATTTGTTTTGTTTTCTTCTATCCAAGCTTTATTATATGATTTTATAAAAATTTTATTATTAGGTAAATTTATTTTTTTGTTTGAATTTATGCTTTTTAGTGCATGCATAATGTTATTAACATGTTCGTTTGTAATTTTATTAATATTATCTTTATATGTTTTGTTTAAAATATGATGGATAATTTGTTTTTGAATTAATTCATCTTCGTTTTTTAATAAATTTATATCTATTATTTTTTCTTTATATATTTGTTTTAATTTTTCTTTTGTTATTTTTTCTAAAAATTTTTCTGTTTCGGTAAGTTTTTTACTAAATTCTAAGAATTTTAAATGAACACTTTTATTTTCTTCTTTTAGTTTGGGCAAAATATATTTTCTTATACGGTTTCTTGTGAAAACATCGCTATTATTTGTTTTGTCTATGGCATATGGAATGTTGTTTTTTATCGCATAGTTTAGTATTTCTTCTTTGGTTTTAGTTATTAATGGTCTAATTATTTTATAATTTTCTTTTTCAGTTATTTCATTAAATCCAGCATATCCTTTTAAGGATGAGCCTCTAATTAAACGCATCATAATTGTTTCTGTTAAATCATCCCCATGATGGGCGGTTAATAGGTAAGAGGATGAGTATTTTTTTATTAATTTTTCAAAGAACTCATAACGTTTTTTTCTAGCATAGTTTTCTTTATTTCCTTTATATTCATTAATTTCCATGTATTCAAAAATGATGTTATTGTGCGTGCAGAAGGTTTTTAACATTTTAGCTTCTTCTTCACTTTCTTTTCTTAGTTTATGATTAACATGGGCACATATTAATTTTAAATTTTTTTCTTTTTTTATTTTATATAATAAACTTAATAGCACCATTGAATCTGGACCACCTGATACTGCTATTACAATGGTAGAGTGGTTTTGAAGTTTTGTTTTTAATTTGTTTAAAATATCATTCATCTTCATCACCCCATTTTATTGGTGTAATTCCATGAGATACTAAGAAATTGTTAGTTTTTGAAAATGGTTTACTTCCAAAGAAACCTCTATGGGCGGATAGGGGAGAAGGGTGAGGGCTTTCCACAATATAATGATTAGGGTTCGTGATTAATGTTTTTTTACTTCTAGCATAGCTACCCCATAAAATAAAGACAATTGGTTTTTCTCTTTGGTTTAGTAATTTGATTAGATTATCGGTAAATGTTTCCCAACCTTTATCTTTATGAGAAAGTGGGGTGTCTTTAACAACTGTCATAATAGAGTTAAGTAAGAAAACACCTTGTTTGGCCCAATCTGTTAAATTGTTATTTGTTCTAGTTACACCTAAATCATTTTTTAATTCTTTAAAAATATTATCTAATGATGGTGGTCTTTTAACACCTTCTTCTACTGAAAATGATAATCCGTGGGCCTCTTTTGGTCCATGATATGGATCTTGTCCTAAGATAACTACTTTTACTTCGTCATAATCTGTGAATCTTAAGGCATTAAAAATATTTTTATATTCTGGATAGACTATTTTTTTTCCATATTCATTTTTAACAAAAACACCTAGCTTTTTAAAGTAAGGCTTTTTAAATTCATCTTTTAATAATTCATCCCATTTTTTATTAATCATTATTAGTGCACCTCTTTTGGGTATATTGTAACATTTTTCTTTGTAAATTAAAAGAAAAACCCACCAATAATTGGTAGGTAATTGATTATCTAGTTTTGTGATGTCCTTCTTCTATTGGCTTTAATCCAGGTTCAGAATTTGGGTCCATTGACATGTTGTAATTTTGTTCTAAAGCTTCAGAACTATATATCATTGGTTCTTCTGCTGATGGTTTTAATCCTGGCTCGGCATCTGGGTCCATTGACATTTTGTAGTTTTGTTCTAACCTTTCGTCTGTGAACTTTTGAGCATTGTCATTAATTTGAGGCATGTTTACATCTCCATTAATATATGGTGTTACTTCAGCACTTACAGGAACAATTCCTTTTGTTTTTAATTCATTTATTAAATCCATTGTTTCATGAGCACCTAATCCAACTCCGCCTAAAATTAAATCATAGCCCCCTTTTTCATTTGGTTGAACAATATATTCATTATTATTCATTTCAATTCCTCCTTTGTTTAACCTTATATTATCAAAAAAAAAAAAAAAAAAAAATAATTTTTTTTTTTTATTATTTTTTTTT
>CALVID010000048.1 GCA_944329355.1 uncultured Bacilli bacterium | reverse complement strand
ACCATTATGGATGAAGATAAAACAATAACTTTAACCAGTTATAATAATACATATAGTATTTTTAGAACAGCTAATAATCTAGTGCATGTTTTAAGACATACAGCTGGCAATCTTACTTTAAAAAATATAACTATTGATGGTCAAAATATTAGTGCTCAAAATTGTTTGGTTGATAGTTTTGCTAATTTAACTATAGAAGATGGTACAACTATCAAGAATGGAAATAATCCTAATGGACTAACAGGAGGCATTTATTTTGGTGGTGGTACAATAATTATGAATGGTGGTATAATTTCTAACAATAAAGGGGTAAACTCTGGTGGTGTAAAAATAGACAAAGGTATTTATACAATGAATAGTGGAAAAATTTCCGATAATTCAGCACAAGAAACTGGTGGTGGAGGAATTCAAATGGGTGGTGGTACTTTTGTTATGAATGGCGGAACTATATCCAACAATACTGGTAGTACAGGAGGTATTGATGTAACTACAGGAACAATAGAAATTCATGGCGGAACAGTATGGAATAATATAGGTATTAAAGGAACCAATGGTGAATATTATAATGATATTTTAGAGTATCAAGGTAGTACAGGTGCCATTACCCATGATTTTACTTTAAATCCAACATTTACTGTTAGAACTGTAAGTACAGGCTACTACCGTTTAGTGAGTGCTTTAAATAATAATAAAGTAATGTCTATTGCGACGGGTAATGGTTGTAATGCATTCACTGGAGAATGTAATATTCATCTATGGGATCAGGTGTCAACCGCTGGTGAGCAAAACTTTATATTCGCCTTAGAAAGTGTTATAGACAGTAAATCCTATTATAAAATTTATAACAAAGGTAATTTTAATACTTGTGTAGATATTGAAAATAATGCGACAGCTGATCAAACTAATATTAGATCATATATATGTAACTCTACAGATGGTCAAAGATTTTACTTAGAGGATGCTGGAAATGGATATTATTATATTAAACACCGCACAAGTAATAAATGTATTGATGTATCAGGTGGACAAACAGCTAATGGAACCAATATTCAACTATTTACTTGTAATAATTCAAATTCTCAAAAATGGAAATTTATTCAAACAGGAGTAAATTAAAAAAGAGGTGAAAAGATGAAAAAAAAATTAAAAAAATTTATAATTTGTATTTTTTGCCTCTTTTCTTTTTTTAATAACCAGAATTTAGTATATGGAGCTACTACTGAAGGAAATAAAATGGCGGATTTGGGAGCTAGTTTAGCTTGTGGTGAGGATAGAATTTATGCTCAGTGGTCATCAACTAGAATTTATAATAATATTACTAGTAATTATATTAATGCCAGAGACAAATATATAGTCAATGCTCCAAATGATGATGGATCATATGCTAGTTGTGATGTCAGTGTAGCAACCATTGTAAAAGCTTCGGGTGTAGATCCTAATTTTGTCGCCTTTTTAGTACCTGAGCAATGGAGATATTTAAAAGGAGAAGGATCAAAAAAATGGAGATATATTGGTAATTATTATAAAGGAAACAATACTGATATGTTAGAACCTGGAGATGTCATGGTTGTAAATCCAGACGCAAACAATTCTGGTAACGATTATATGCATATTTGGATGTATTTAGGCAATTCAGCTGTCAGAAAATATTGGCCAAATAGTAATGCCGATTCAATAGAAGGTGGATATAACTCATATGAAAATGGTAGTTATTATCCAACATTATTTAATGCCAAAGAAAATGCTCATGGAGATCCAAGGCCATATGCAATATTCAGATTTAATGGAACAGATGCTGTAAAATATATTGTACAGTGGGCTAATATAGCGGCTACTCAAAACATAGAATTTGAACCAGCTGATTCATGTGATGTCATATCGGGGGAATTATCTACATATATAAGCAATTTATTTCTATATATATGTATAGGCGGTATAATATTAGTAATCATTTTAAGCAGTATAAGTTTAATTAAAGTGGTAGCTGGACATGATAGTGAGGGATTATATAATTTTTTCCACAGTTTAAAAGCAAGGATTATATGTTTAATAGTTTTATTAATATTACCAGTCATTATCCCATATCTATTAAATATAATTAATGAAGTTGCCCCGATTATTGGTTTTGATTCTAATAATCCTTTATGTAAATGAATGTGAAGCATATTTTCACATTCATTTTTAATTAACAATTTTTGGAAATTGCTTTAAAACTAATTGACAAATTATTTCAGCTGTATATAATAACTAAACAGAAAACGGAGGAATGTATCATGACAAAAAAATCACAATATGCCGCAATTCCAATTGAACTATTAGAAATAAATTCAAGACAAAAAAAAACAAAGTCCTCCGTAAGACTTCATTTGTTTAAAATAACCCCATATAGATCATTAAAGTTAAATAACATTGTAGTTAAAATAGGTGATGAAACAACTCCTTATGTAGAAGAACTCATTACTCAAAATAAAATAGGTTTAACTAAAGATGATGAATATAACGTTTATATTCCCGGAGATATTATATATACATTATGTAGTAAAGAAGAAGCATACTTAACAGCCGCCGAACAATTAAATTATCATAAAACAATTGACAGTTTATTTACTCATAATTCATAAATATTAATTCCATATTTGTGTTCTAAATGATCAAAAAAAATATAATTTTCAGGTGGATTATAAGTTAAAATACCCATTATTATATAAAGTAAAATTATGCCTATAATACCTATAATTTCTTTATGAAGTGGTCTTAACATCAAAATATAATAACTTAGCACATTTACAAAATATATACTAATAAATAATACAATTAAATTTAAAATAAATATAGAACCAGTAAAATGGTATATTGGAAGATATATGATTAAAAATATGACAATTGATAAAACGAGTTCTATCAAAACACTTAAAGCAAAGTTATTATGATTAACTCTGAACTTTTTATAGAAAAAATATTCTAAAACACTCCAAATTAAAATACTACTTGTCATCATTTTCATATGTTCCCAAATACTTTCATTAACCGGAAAGAATATACTAAAAACGGTGTTAGGAAACCAATTATATAAAAAATGTGTAATAAAACATAATAGAAATATAGCAAACACACTAAGGACTTTTATACTCTTTAAGGTCATACTATCGCCTTCTTTTAAGAATAATATATGTAATTTCATCAAAAAATATACTTTTTTGTAATTTTTTTAAGGCAAAAAAAGGAAATAGGTAAAAAAAGTCGTATATTAATATATAGGGAGGGATTTCTTATGAATGCATTAAGTCAAGAAAAAATTAATGAAATAAGAAATAGCGTTAATATTGTTGATGTCATATCTTCATATATCCCTCTTACTCCAAAAGGTAAAAATTATTTTGGAGTTTGCCCATTTCATGATGACAATAATCCAAGCATGAGCGTCAGCCCTTCTAAACAAATTTATAAATGCTTTTCATGTGGTGCGACAGGCACAGTCTTTAAATTTATTATGGATTATGAAAATGTTTCATTTATGGAAGCTGTCAAAAAAGTTGCCGATATGGGTGGAATAACAGTAAATATTGGAAAAGTTCATAAAAAAAGAGAATTTCCAGCCTTGCGTGAAATATATGACTTGAGTTTAAAGTTCTATATTAATAATTTAAATACATCCGCTGGTAAAGAAGCTAAAGAATATTTAAACAGCAGAAATATAAATGAGAATGTTATAAAAGAATTTCAAATAGGTTTAGCTTTAAAAAAAGATGTTTTATCTAAAATATTGATCAAAAAATTTAAACCAGAAGATGTGCTTAAAAGTGGACTAGTTGGCAAAAATGATCGAGGATATTATGATTTATTTTATGAAAGAATTATGTTCCCACTTTATGATTTAGAAGGAAATCCGGTTGCCTATAGTGGACGAATATATAATAGACAAGATAATTCAAAATATTTTAATACAAGAGAAACCGAGATATTTAAAAAAGGAGAACTTATCTATAATTACCATAGGGCAAAAGATGAATCAAGAAGAAAAAATCAAGTTATTGTAATGGAAGGATTCATGGATGTAATTAGAGCCTATACTGTTGGTATTAAAAATGTCATAGCCACTATGGGTACAGCAGTTACTGATATACAAGCCCATTTAATTAAAAGAATGGCTAAAGAAATTATATTGTGTTTTGATGGTGATGAAGCAGGTGCTAAAGCTACTATGGCTTGTTCAAATGAATTAATAAAAATAGGTGTTACACCAAAAGTCATAAGATTAGAAGATAATTTAGATCCAGATGAATACATACAAAAATATGGTAAAGAGGCATTTGAAAGAAAAATAAATAATCCTATTAGCGTTATGGACTTTAAGCTATCTTATTTAAAAAGTGGCAAAGATTTAAATAGCAATGTCGATAAAGCCCAATATATCAATGAATTAATTGCCGAATTAAATAAAATTGATGATGATATTTTAAAAGAATTAACTATCAAAAAAGTAGCCACAGAATTGGATATAGATGATAATTTAATTAGACGTCATTTGGACAAAAAAGAAGTAAAGCAAATTAAAAAAAACATTCAACCAATCATTACTACTAAATATGAAAAAGCAGAAAGTAGTTTAGTTTATTATATGTTAAAAAGTCCAGAAGTCATAAGCATGTACAATAATAAAGTAACTTATATTCCAACTAAAGAATATCGATTATTAGCTAGAGAAATTAGTGCTTTTTATAAACATTTTGGCTTTATAAATGAAGCTGATTTTATTGATTATATCGAATGTGAGCCAGAACTTATGGCTACAATCAATAAAGTTAATAAAAACAACTCAAAAGAAACTTATACTTTGGAGGAAATTGAAGATTATATTGATGTTATTAAAGACTATAACATACAAGAAGAAATAAAAAGACTGACAAATAAAATGAAAGACTTGACAGACCCATTAGATAAGGCTAAAATAGCTGAGGAAATTGTGGGATTAAAAAAGGAGTGTAAATATGTTTGAAGAAATAAAAACCTTTGAAGAGAGAAAAAAAGAACTAGTTGAACTAGGAAAGAAAAAGGGAAATATTACCTATGAAGAGTTAGCTGAAAAATTAAAAAATCTCGATTTAGATGCGGATTCATTAGATGATCTATATAATACTTTAAACGAAAATCATATTTCTGTTGTCTCAGAAAATGAAGAAGATGATGAAGACCCTAGCAAGACTAGTAATGAACTTCTCACTAAAGATTTAACAATCAATGATCCTGTCAGAATGTATTTGAAAGAAATTGGACAAATAAAATTACTAACTACGGAAGAAGAATTAGAACTTGCTGATAGAATAGCCGAAGGTGATGAACAAGCTAAAGCAACTTTAGCTGAAGCCAACCTACGACTTGTCGTCAGTATAGCCAAAAGATATGTTGGAAGAGGAATGCTTTTCTTAGACTTAATTCAAGAAGGTAATATTGGACTAATGAAAGCCGTAGAAAAATTTGATGTAACCAAAGGATACAAATTTTCAACATATGCAACTTGGTGGATTAGACAAGCGATTACAAGAGCTATCGCTGATCAAGCTAGAACAATTAGGGTGCCAGTACACATGGTTGAAACAATTAATAAATTAGCTCGTGTTGAAAGACAACTAACTTTAGAACTAAACCGCGAACCAACCGAAGAAGAACTTTCTAAAAAAATGGGAACTAGCGTTGAAAAAATTAGAGATATTTATAAAATCTCTCAAGAACCAGTAAGTTTAGAAATTCCAATCGGTGAAGAAGATGATTCACATTTAGGTGATTTTATTCCAGATGAAACTAATATGAGTCCAGAAGATTTTGCTATCAATGAACTTTTAAAAGATGAAATTTCAGAGGTTTTATTAACACTCACCGAAAGAGAAGAAAAAGTCATTAGATTAAGGTTCGGGTTAGAAGATGGAAGACCTAGAACTTTAGAAGAAGTTGGTCAATTATTTGGTGTAACTAGAGAAAGAATTAGACAGATAGAAGCCAAAGCTTTAAGAAAGTTACGTCATCCATCTAGAAGTAGAAAATTAAAAGATTATTTGGGGGATTAATAATGAAATTATCCAAAAGATTAAAAGCCATCAGTGATTTAATCGAACCTAATAAAAAAATAATAGACGTTGGTTCCGACCACGCCTTTTTAGACATCTATTTAAACAAGTATAAAAATTGTCAATGTTTAGCAATAGATAAATCTAAACATTGTACAGAAACAGCTATCAAGAATGCTAAAAAATATGAGGCAAATATTACAGCTATTACTAATAATGGTTTAAATAATATAAAATTAAAAGATGAAATTATTGTAATAAGTGGAATGGGTACAAAGAATATGATTGATATTCTTAATTTTAATCTTGAAAATGATTTAATCTTATCAAGTCATACAAATATAGATGATCTAAAAAATTTTTTAAAATCAAAACAATATTATATATACAAAGAGGTAAACATTAAAGAAAGAAAAACATATAACATTATATACGCAAAATATAAAGGAGAGTGAAAATAATGAATAAACATAAATTAACAGAATTAGAAATTTTAAATGAAAGGATAAAAAGAGAAAAGATAAAAGCTTATAGTGATGCTATTGTTTTATTGCCAGGTATTACTACTTTAACAGTTGGTGCACTTGCCGAGAATAATATTGGTATGGCTATTGGAGGATTAATGATTTTAGGTGGAGCAGCAATATCCACAGAAAAAGATATCGAAGAAAAACCAATATACCAAAAAGTAATTAATCATATTAATAAAAAATAAAAAAGAAAAACTTTAGTTGAAAATGTTTTTCTTTTTTTTAATGTCCATTATTTCTGTTTTTCCGACAAAATAATCAATAGAAACATTGTAAAATTTTGCTAATAAATAAAGTTTAGAAATAGGAATAATAGAAACACCATGCTCATAATTCCAATAAGTAGATTGTTTATCGCCAATTATATTGGCTACTTTTTCTTGAGTTAAATGGTTTTTAACCCTAATTAATTTAATTCTTTGCTTTAAAAGTGTTAAATCAATGTCATTATTATAATAAGTTTTAACCTCTGATAAACCAGTTACATAATCAAAACTTACTTTAAAATAGTTTACAAAATCATTTAATTTTTTTTAAGGGAAATTGCTTCTACCATTCGCATAATCAAAATAGTTATCCACACTAATATCTAAAATTCTGGCTATTTCTTTTATTTTTAAATCATGATCTGTACGTATATCATCAATTCTTTTAAACTTCATCAGCATTCAGTAATTCACCCAAAATTATTGTAAATACAAAATTTACAATAATTGACAATTTCGGAGCTATTGGGTAAAATTAAATTATAGATATAGTAGAAGGTGAATAATATGCATAGAACAAAAAGAAAAAGAAAAATAATAATAATTAGTTTAATAGGAATATTACTAACAATGATAGTAGGATATGCCGCCTTTTC
>CALVID010000047.1 GCA_944329355.1 uncultured Bacilli bacterium | reverse complement strand
GTATAACATTATTTATCACATGTTGTCAACCCTTTATATTTTGATTTTTTATAAAAAAGTAACTCTTCAGAAAATAGAAAATAAAAACAAAATGCAAAAAATGCATTCAAAGAAATTATCCTTTAAGTGATATATGAAAATAATAATAGTTAAATAGTAGTATAATTGATAATTATGAATAATTTTATAGATGATATATAGATTTAAGCATTAAGTTAGATATTCTTTGACAAAAGAAAAAAGCTTAAAATATCATTTATATCAGTCCTAATTTATATAATGATAAATATCAAATTTAACTATAAAAAAGATGACATTTTAATATCATCCTGTAGATTTTTTTAAATTATTTCTTAGTTTTATCATCAAAAACAATAATATAATTAAAATAAATAATATTCCGTAGTAAATATTGTTACGTGAATTGTTGTGTTTAGAAAGTTTATTGTTGTCCATTTTTAATATATGTTGGTATTGAGGAGTTTCTTTTAAAGCATTATCTATTTTTTTTGTCTCTTGTTTATTTGATGATTTTTCTGAATTGTCATTATTTTTGGTATTTAATAATACTGGACTTTCAGTTTGGTTGTTTAAAATCTCTTTTCCATAGAAAGTTTTTGAAGTATTTGAACTTAAAGGAATACTGTCTATTTTCACAGTGTTTACAATATCAATATAATCTGATTCATCTTTATATATATAATCTTCAAGAGGTCCTAAAAGATAATCGTTATAATACTCTTTATCCAATCTATAAGATTGATATTTATAATCACTATACTGGTATAATTTTATTTTTCCTTGATAAATTAAGGAATCATTAGTGTTTTCTTGAGTTAAACTATAAATGTTTTTATAAGCATTATTCTTTATAGTGGCCAAAGATCCTAGTAACATAATGTCATCAGAAAATGTTGTAACCCCCATTTCACTTATAAGCTTATCGTTATATCTAAAATAAACATAAAAGCTATGACTGCTTTTACCATCACAAGCATCTCCTCTAATAGTCAAATCACTTATAAAAAATTCCCCATTTAGTTCATATATATGTGGATTATCCTTATCTATAAATTCTGAATTATCATTAAGATTTATAGGTCCATTGTTGTTTTCAATAGAAATATTGTATATTTTTGTATCGTCTTCAATTTTGATCTCAATTTGGTTAATTTTTGGTATTTGTAGATAATGAAAACCGTCGTATTCATAAATCTTTCGTTCTGCCATCTCATTTGGTTTAATCGGACTAAGTTCGCTCAGTTCACCCTCAAAACGAAGAGTTTCGTCAATTAAAGGGAAATCATTATTTATTTGATCCTTAAACACGAGTGGACCTAAAACCTTATTCAATCGATAATACTTATACTTTCTTAAAACAGCTTGATCACTTTCCATTCCTTGGACGGGAACTATTGATATCATAAATAGAAATAATAATAGCAAAATTTTTCTCATAAATCTCCTTTCTAGCCCCTTCTATAAATAAACATACGAGAAAAAAACTAAAAATCCTTTAAATTTTTCTACTTTTAATAGCCTGATAAACCGTTGAAAAGCCGTAAATCTTTACTTTTAAGTATATTTTTGCTATACTTTAAAGGTATAGTTAGGTGATAAAAATGAAAATTAAATCAGTAGATTTAGTCATTTCGGCTATTCGCCGAAGTCAATACCCAACTGATAATAAACCAGAATATATGTTGATAGGAAGATCGAATGTTGGGAAAAGCAGTTTTATAAATACAATAATTAATCGAAAAAACTTTGCTAGAACATCTAGTAGACCTGGAAAAACTCAAACGATAAATTTTTATAATATAAATGATGAATTTTACTTAGTAGATGCTCCAGGATATGGATTCGCCGGAGTAAGTAAAACTAAAAGGAAAAAATTTGGATTAATGATAGAGGACTATCTAGTAAACAGGAAAAATTTAAAATGTGTTTTTTTATTAATTGACTTTCGGCATAGACCAACAAATGATGACATATTAATGTATAACTTTTTAAAATATTATAAAATACCGGTAACTATTGTTGCAAATAAAATTGATAAAATCGGTATCACTTCTCGTCAAAAACAAAGAAATATGATTCTAAATGATTTAGACCTAGTAGTTGGTGATGAATTTGTCATGTTCTCAAGTGTAACCAAAGACGGAAAAGAAGAAATACACAAAAAAATAGAAAGGACAATGTAATCCTATAACACATCTAAATTAAATTTCATAAACTATCTTAGGTGATAGAATGAAACTTATAATAGATGAAAACATTGTTGTTTTTTTAGATAAATTATACCTAAATAATATTGATCTAAAAGATTATAGCCAAATTGAAAAGAAATTAATAAAAATAGTAAACAAAATTCAAAATAAATGTCTTATAGATATAAATGGATATTATAATGTATACATATACACAGATGAAAGTTATGGAATCATTATAGATATGCAAAAAGAAAACTTAGAATATATTGATTATTTTAACAATCAATTAGAATTTAATATCGAAGTGTTTGAAGATTCTTTTTTATATAAAATAGATGATATTCTTCGCTTAGAAAAAACTTTATTAAACAAATTTATCATATATAAAAATAAAGAAAACTTATATTTAAAGGCAAAAGAAAAAATATCAAATATCGAATTAGGCATCATTTTAGAAAATAGTGAAATAATTTATGGGGAAATAGCTAATAACATAAAGCAAAAAAGTCAAATAATAAAGTAGGTGATAAAATGAGAAAACAAATTGTCGCATTAGTCGGTAGACCAAACGTCGGTAAATCTACTATATTTAATAGATTAGTGGGTACAAAAATAGCCATAATTGAAGATACCCCAGGCGTAACCAGAGACAGAATATATGGAACAGTGAATTACTTAGACTACAGCTTTCATCTAATAGATACTGGTGGTATTGACATAGGAGATGGCAATTTTAATACAGAAATCAAAGGACAAGCTGAACTTGCTATAGATGAAGCTGATATAGTAGTTTTTGTCGTTGATGGAAAAGAAGGATTAACAGCAGGTGATTATACAGTTAGAGATATTCTTAAAAAAAGCGGTAAAACAGTAATAGTTGCCATAAATAAAACAGATTCAAAAGCCTACGCAGAACATCAATATGATTTCTATAACCTTGCCTTTGATAATTATGTGGAACTATCAGCCGAACACAACATAGGTATATCAAGCCTGTTAGATGAAATAACCAAAAACTTCACAGAAATAAAAGAAGAATATAATGAAGATATAATAAAATTTTCCATTATAGGAAGACCAAACGTTGGCAAAAGTAGTTTAGTAAATGCTCTATTAAATGAAGACAGGGTAATTGTAAGTTCAATTGCAGGAACAACTAGAGATGCTATAGATACCCCATTTAAATATCAAGGTAAAGATTTTGTTGTAATAGACACCGCAGGTATGCGAAAAAAAGGAAAGATATATGAAAATGTTGAAAAGTACAGTTTGCTTCGCTCATTAAAAGCCATTGACAGATCAGATGTTTGCGTATTGGTAATCAATGCTGAAGAAGGTATTATTGAACACGATAAACATATAGCCGGCTACGCATTAGAAGCGGGTAAAGCTATAGTAATAGTTGTCAATAAATGGGATACAGTGGAAGACAAAGATAAAGAAATGAAGAACTGGAAAGATGAGATAAAATATAATTTTCAGTTCATTCCATATGCTAAAGTAGTATTCTTATCTGCTTTAACTAAAAAAAGAATTCATACTTTAATGCCAGAAATAATTAAAGCTAACGAAAATGCCCATAAAAAAATATCAACAAGTGCATTAAATAATGTTATTATAGATGCCTATGCTTTAAACTTACCACCTACATATAAAGGAAAAAGACTAAAGATCTATTTTTCAAATCAAAGTAATATTTGTCCACCAACATTCAATATTCAAGTTAATAGTAAAGGACTTATTCATTTTTCTTATAAAAGATATTTAGAAAACAAAATCAGAGAAAATTTTGACTTTACGGGGACCCCAATAGTATTAAATTTTAAAAACAAAGGAGAGCAGTAGCTTAAAAAAACCTCCCGCATATATTAAGGTAGGAGGTTTTAAAATGGCATTTTCTGACAATTTTTTTAAACGTGTAGAACAAAAAACAAACGTAAATAAAGAAACTATCTTAGATTTAGCAAAAAAACTTCAAGAAGGCAATTTAAAAGATGAAGGAACCTTAAGAGAAGTGATTGGCGAACTAAGTAAAATGACAGGTAGAGAGGTTTCTGAGGAAAACAAAAAGAAAATTATTGAAGCGGTAGTTAATGATAATGTACCAAAAGACATTGATAAAATGATTTAATCAATGTTTTTTATATAATAGTTTGGGATTTACTTTACAAAAATAAAAAAACAAATGTTGATGAATGTATATAAATTTTAATAAACTTTCTTCATATTTTAAGATATTATTCATATATTTAAGTGAAGAAAGTAGGGATAATATGGAAAAAATAGATATTATAAAAAACATCACCGAAAGAACAGGCGGAGATATTTATTTAGGAGTAGTAGGGGCAGTAAGAACAGGTAAATCCACCTTTATAAAAAGATTTATCGAAAATTTAGTGGTTCCTAATATTGAAGACGAATATGAAAGAAAAAGAACACTAGATGAAATTCCTCAATCAGCACAAGGAAAAACTATCATGACAACTGAACCTAAATTTGTACCAAGTAATGCAGCAAAAATTAAAATAGATGACTTCTCAGCTGATGTTAGATTGGTTGATTGTGTAGGTTATGTTATTGAAGGAGCTAAAGGTTATGAAGATGAAAATGGTCCAAGAATGGTCCATACACCTTGGTATGAGGAATCAATACCGTTTGTTGAAGCTGCTGAAATAGGTACTGAAAAAGTAATTAAAGACCATTCTAGTATTGGTATCTTGGTAACAACGGATGGATCAGTTGGAGAATTTGAAAGAAAAGATTATATTGAAGCAGAGCAGAGAATAGCCACTGAATTAAAAGAAATAGGCAAACCATTTATTGTAATCGTAAATTCTACCCATCCAATGCTTCCAGAAACTGAAGAATTAGCCTATAAATTAAAAGAAGAATATGATGTACCAGTAATTCCAATGAATGTTGATAATATGAGTGAAAGAGATGCTTACAATATCTTAAAAGAAGCATTATATGAATTTCCAGTAGTATGCATAGACGTAGAAATGGCTGATTGGGTTGCTTGCCTAGAACCAAACAATTGGTTAAAAAAATCATATATAGAAACCATTAGAAACAGTGTCCATGAGATAGATAAACTGAGAGATATTGATCAAATAACAGAAAAACTCGAAGAATGTGAATATATAGAAAAAGCATATCTATCAGAAGTAGATACAGCTACAGGAAATGTTAGAGTAACACTTAAAACCCCATCTAGCTTATATAATGATGTTCTAAAAGAAATTATTGGTGTAGATATTACTAGCAAATCAGAATTACTGAGTTTATTTCAAAATCTAGGGGAAGCAAAAAGAGAATATGACCAAGTAAAAGACGCTTTAAAAATGGTTAAACAAACAGGCTATGGAGTAGCATCTCCAACTTTAGCCGATATGACTTTAGATACACCAGAAATAATTAAACAAGGAAGTAGATATGGTATAAAATTAAAAGCGGTTGCTCCTTCAATTCATATGATAAGGGTAGATGTAGAAAGTACTTTTGAACCGATTATTGGATCAGAAATACAAAGTAAAGAATTAATTAATTATTTAATGAAAGACAAAGATTCTGGAAGTGAAAACATTTGGAAAAGCGAAATATTTGGTAGAAGTTTAGATGTCATTGTCCAAGAGGGGATACAAGCAAAATTATCATTAATGCCAGAAAGTGTTAGATTTAAGTTAAAACAAACATTATCTAAACTTGTAAATAAAGGATCAGGTAATTTGTTCGCAATTGTAATATAATATTTAAAATGTTATTATTCATTAAGGAAAAAGTATTTTTATCAAATAGCTACTTTTCAAATTAAGAGAATAAATAAAATATTAATATACCTAGCATGTTAAAAAACCGTAAAAAAACACAAAAAATATTGATTTTTCTAATCAAACATGATACCATGTAAATGTAAGCAAGATAGCTTAACAATACAAGGGAGGTATATTTAAATGACAAAACAAAATTTAGTAAATTATATTGCCGAAGAAACAGGAATGACTAAAGCAGATGCTACTAGAGCATTAGATGCTGTTTTAAACGGAATTGTAGAAGGATTAAAAAATGAAGGAAAAGTTACTTTAACAGGTTTCTGCACATTTGTGGCTCAACATAAAGATGCTAGACAAGGTCGTAACCCAAGAACAGGTGAGGCTGTAACTATTCCTGCAAGAACAGCTGTTTCTATCAAAGCTGGCGCAAAATTAAAAGATGCATTAAACTAAGGCTTTGATGCCTTTTTTTAATATTAAAATGGAGATGAATTAATGTACGAAACCGCACTTAGATTATTAGAAAAAATTAGTAGTTATGGATATGTTGCATACATGGTTGGAGGGTATCCCAGAGATTTATATTTAAAGAGAACTTTTACTGATATTGATATATGTACAGATGCAACGCCAATGGAACTACATCAAATATTTTCAGAGGTCGTAACTACTAATTCAGAATATGGTTCAGTTATAGTAGTATTTGAAAAAACAAAATTTGAAATTACTACTTTTAGAAAAGATATAAAGTATAAAGATCATAGAAGGCCAGAAAAAATAGAGTATGTTGACACCTTAGAAGAAGATATCAAAAGAAGAGATTTTACTATAAATACATTATGCATTGATAAAGACGGTAATCAAATAGATTTGATAGGAGCTAAGCAAGATTTAGATAATAAAATTATCAGAACAGTAATTAATCCTAAAATAAGCTTAAAAGATGATGCTTTAAGAATATTAAGGGCAATTAGATTTGCCACCACTTTGAATTTCACAATAAAGCAAAAACTAAAAACCTATATTCGTAAATATGGACATTTATTAAGAAAAATATCTAAAGATAAGAAAAAAGATGAATTAGATTTAATATTTTCAAGCCCCAACAAAGCTTATGGGATCGAATTATTAATAACCTTAAAACTATCAGAACACTTAGAAATACCAAATTTAAAAAAAATCAAAATAACTCCATCAATGATAGTAACATGGGCTCAATTAGACGCTTTAGATAAATATAATTTTAATTCAATTGAAAAAGAAAGTATTAGAAAAATCAATGAAGTTAAATATAAAAATATTTTAAATAACCATACTTTATATAATTATGGATTATATATTTGTACTATGGTTGCTGAATTGACTGGCGTTGATAAACAAAAGGTAAACGAAAAGTATTCTCAAATCCCTATTAAAAGTAGATTAGATATAGCTATTACACCAATGGAAATATGTGAGTTATTAAATAAATCAGCCGGATCATTTTTAAAGCCAATCTTGTCAGATTTAGAAGATATGATTTTAAATAATGAAATTAATAATGAAAAAAATGAATTGACAAATTATATAGTTAACAAATATAAAACCAAATAATTATTGTTTTAATTCTTATTAATAGTAAAAGAGATTAAAGATAAAATCTTATGTTTCAAAATTACCACTACACCCCCACCACCCCATAAAGAAAGCAAGTGTAAAACCTTGTTTCTTTTTTTATATTATATGGGAAAAATCTTGAAATTTTGATGGGGGGGGGGGGTATAATATAATTGGTGAATAATATGCATAGAACTAAAAGGAAAAGAAAAATAATAATAATTAGTTTAATAGGAATATTACTAACAATGATAGTAGGATATGCCGCCTTTTCAACTAATCTAACTATAAAAGGATCATCTAAAGTAACTAGTAACTGGGATATAAGAATAACTAATGTAACAGATGGAATATCAAAAGGAGAAGCTAAAAATACCGTAAAACCCTC
>CALVID010000046.1 GCA_944329355.1 uncultured Bacilli bacterium | reverse complement strand
TATAAAGGGTAGCGACTATCCGATACTGGTCTATGGAGGAGTCTAAGATTCCTATGAAGTAGAAATAGCTTACCGTGGGGTAAGCTAATGTCAAAATTTATTTTGGCATTTTGTTCTAACAAAAGGCCCTTGAAATTCAAGGACCTTCAACATAAGCAAAGTCCAAAAGAGAAACCTTAACGAATTAAAAACCTGATCTTCCAGGTGGGCATCACATTATAAGTTTTTGGATCCTTACTTAAAAAGCAAGTGTTCGACACCACTTATAAATTAGATTCCCTATCGTTATACTTAGTAGGTTTTTCATAGCGGTATTCTTCTTTTAGACAATTATATTATATCATATTTATATATATTTGGCTATAGATTTGACATAACTTAACATTTTTAAAATTACTATTCATAGCATAAAATAATATTAAAAAATATCTATAATAAAAAGGATTTTGGTAAAAAAATGTTATATCTATATTATAGCGAATAATAATTATCCTATAATATGAAAGGATGAAATTTATGCAAAAAAAATTTTATACAGCAAAAATCGACGCAATGTTTAAAGCTATCTTTTGTAATCCTGAAAATACTAATTTACTTAAAGGATTAATAGAAAAATGTTTGAAAGAAAAAATAGAGGTAATAGAAATAAAATCTCCAGAGGTAGTTAAGAAAAACATTTATGAAAAAGGAAAAGTTTTAGATGTTTTGGTATATGCCGGTGATAGATATATTAATATAGAAATTAATAGTAGCTATTATAATGGTGTTCATAGAAAAAATAGTGCTTATATCTTTAATAAATATGCAGAGGCATTAAAAGTTGGTGAAGATTATTTAAAAATGCCAGAATTTATTCAAATTGAATTTACAAATGAACTTCCTAAAAATTATCCTATTTTAGGCAAATATGAATATATTGATAAAAAAACAAAAATAAAACGTGTAGACAATTTAATTACATATGAGTATAATATAAGTAAGATTAAAGAAGAAAGTCAAAAAGGAAACAAACTTTATGATTTTGTGGCGGCTTTAGATTTTAATTTAGAAGAAATAAAAAAATATTGTGGAGATGATGAGTATATGAAAAAATTTAGTGAAGAGCTTAAAAGATTAAATGATGATATAGAATTTACTGAATTTTTATCAGCTGAGGAAGAGGCAAGAAAAACACAAAACACTTTGATTAATGCTGCAAAATCAGAAGGTTTAGAAGAAGGCAAAAAACTTGGGATTGATGAAGGAAAAGCAATTGGAGTTAAGGAAAGAAATATTGAAGTGGCTAAAAATTTATTAGAAATGCAAATGAAAATTTCAGATATAATAAAAGTAACAGGATTATCAGAGAAAGAAATAAATGCTTTAAACACTGAAAAGTAGATTAATTTCTACTTTTTTGTTTATTAGAAATTTGTTATATAAAGATGAGATGGTATTATGGAATTATTATTTAATTAGGCTGTGAATAGTAACTTTTTAAAAATAAATCAATATCTATCTAAAAAATTATTTGCCTGTCCTTTTTCATAATAATTTATAACTTTATCGACTTTTACATTGGAAATAGAATTAAAAATATTTCTATCTGCATCTTTATAATACTTTTTTAATTCATCAACTAATTTTTTCATTTCCTTACGTTTACCTGTATTTTTTTTAGTAACAGTACATGCACAATCAATAAAATTTAAATCATTATATTGACCCCAATCTACTATATCATCTTCTCTAACTAAATACAAAGGTCTAATAAGCTCCATATTCTCAAAATTATCACTTTTTAATTTGGGCATCATTGCACAGTACATTCCGTTATAAATCAAATTCATTAAAATAGTTTCTAATACATCATCAAAATGATGGCCTAAAGCAATCTTATTACATCCAAGTTCTTTTGCATAATTATATAAATAGCCTCTTCTCATTTTGGCACACAAATAACAAGGATTTTTTGATTTACCTATTGCTTTAAAAATAGGACTTTCAAATATATGAGCTTTTATATTTAAAAGCGATAAATTATATTTAATTTTTTCCAAAACCTCATCAGTATACCCAGGATCCATTATAATATACTCCAGTTTAAAACAAATTTTCCCATGTTTTTGTAACTCTTCCAAACATTTTGCTAACAAAAACGAATCCTTACCACCACTTAAACAAACTGCAATTTTATCATCTGCTTCAATAAGCTTATAATCATTAACGGCTTTAACAAATTTATGCCATATACACGGTCTAAATTTTTTAATAATACTTCTTTCTATTTCTAGCCTTCTATCCATTATAAAGCCTCATTAATGAATCTTCTTTATAGACCTTTACCTTATGGTAATTATCATGTTTAGCCACATCATGAACAGCCTCATCTAAATCGTGAAGTCCAATTGTACTTTCTTTAATATGACTAGCTACTGAATTAATAAATAAAGATGAATTAACATACTCTTCTCTCAAATCATCTCGATATATTTGTAATTCAGAAATAGGAGAAACCAAAACATTACATATATCGTCTACACTCATTTGTTTCATAAAAATCTTTTTACTAAAAGCTTTACTACACTCAATTGATAAAAATGTTCTTTTTAAAGCCAATCGGAATTCATCACTAAAAACATCAGGTGAAACATCTAAATCCATACCAAACTCTGCAATATCTTCTAATATTCGTTTAATCTCATCTATATCACAATTTTCCGGCAAAAACACATCATCCAAGTTTTTTAAAGTATATTCTGGTTTTTGTACAAAACAATCCTCCAAATTATTATTATCAATCTCCCCGACAAACATAACTTCAGAAATATCCATAAACCTATCATTATAAATAAAAGATCCAGAAGTAATTAAAGAACAAATAGAAGAAAAACCACCATATATAAAGCATTCTCGCATATCCTTAATAAGTATAGTTCCCTTACACGATTCTTTATTATTAGATAAATAAAGCCTAGAAAACCCATCATATAAAATTGAATTGTTAAAGCCATTAGAAGTCCATACACCAGATATACTAGCAAACGGTATATTTAATTTACTAGCTAAACACTCAACCATTGTCGACTTACCAGAACCAAGTTCTCCTATTAGTAAAACATTTTTAGGCCTTACTAATTTTTGGTTTTGCATAGTAATCCAAACTAATTCTTTTAAAGCATTATCTTGATTACATAAAAGTTTACTTAATTCATTATAAATTTTATTAGCATTCATACTGACCACCACATTTTTTAAAACAATAGTGAACCTTTTTTCAAAACCTTTTCACCATGTTTACAATCACTTAAAGCCACATCTTCAATAGCATGTGCCGCCGAATGAAGACCATCATCACTCTCCATTATATAATAAGCTACCTTATTGATAAAATTAGCTGAATTTATATACTCCTCGGTTAAATCATCACGATATAAATTCAAAATAGACACAGGAGAATATAAAGCTTTAATAATATCTTCAGTTCTCATTCCTTGAGTAAAAATTTTATAAGGAAAAACTTTTGAACAACTTGCCGACAAAAATCTTTTTTTTATTTGCTCAGAAATATACTGTTCCAGTTGCAAACTAACTTGTTTATGACCATCTTCAGTAACCACAATTTGATTATCATCTCTTAAATAATCTTTGATAGCATTTAAAGTTGGTGATAGAAACTCGTAGTTCAAAAAATCTTCATAATAATCTCTCTTTTCTACAAAAACATGTTCCATCTGATTACTATCGATCTCACCCACAAAAATAATATTTGAAATATCATAATAACCATAATCACCCAAAAATAATTGCCCGGCAGCTAACATAGATATAAAAGATGAACTAGAACCATATATAAAACTATCTTGAAAATCATGTAAAAGCAAGATTCCACGTCCATCTTCACTCTGCTCCATCATTTGAGAAAATCCATTTAAAAACAAGTTGACATTAAAACCTCCTGGCATAAACATATTATATATTTCTGCCATTGGTATATCCATTAATGTTGCCGTTTCTCTAAGCATAGTTGTTTTCCCCGATCCTCTTTCTCCAAGCAACATAATATTTTGTTTAAAATTACTATCTAAGCAAAAATCTTTATACAACACCCATATTAACTTTTTTAATGCCTCATCTTGAAAACACATATTATTTTTAAGTAAATCATATATCATTTGTACCGTCATATTAACTCTCCAATCTAAGTTTCTTAGATTATTACCCAAGTTTTATATGTAATTCATCTAATTGCTTTTGAGAAACTTCACTAGGGGCATCAGTCATCAAACAAGAACCACTAGTTGTTTTAGGAAAAGCAATAACATCACGAATATTTTCAGTTCCACATAAAATCATAATTAATCTTTCTAAACCTAAAGCCAAACCTCCATGAGGTGGACATCCATATTTTAAAGCATTAAGTAAAAAACCAAACTGTTTTTCTGCGGCTTCATTACTAAACCCTAAAGCATTTAATACTTTTTCTTGTTCATAAGGATCATAAATTCTAAGGCTTCCACCACCAGCTTCATATCCATTTATAACTATATCATAAGCATATGCCTTAGCATTTTCTTTATCATTTAATGTATTAACATCTTTTGGTTTAGTAAAAGGATGATGGCAAGAAACATATCTTTTTTCTTCTTCACTATATTCAAACATTGGAAAATCAGTTACCCAAGTAAAAGCATATTTACTTTTATCAATAATATCCATATCTTTTGCTACTTTACATCTCAAAGAACCTAAAGCATTTTTTACCATTCTTTTGTTACCAGCAATAATCAACACTAAATCATTCTCTTTTAAATTTAAAGTTTCGATCAAATTTTTAGCTACACTCTCATTTACAAATTTAGCAATACTACCAGAAAATTCTCCATTATATTTAAGAAAAGCTAAAGCTTTAGCTCCATAATTTTTAACATACTCTGTCAATTTATCAATATCTTTTCTAGAGTATTTATCCGCACAATTAAAGACCAAACAATTTATAATACCGCCTTCATTTATAATACTATTAAATAAAGTAAAATCACAATTATCAAAACAATTTGTGATATCACAAATTTGATTATTAAATCTCAAATCCGGCTTATCAGAACCATATAAATTAATTGCATCATCATAAGTCATTCGGGATATTGGTAATTTAATTTCTATTCCTTTAACCTCTTTAAAAACATTGTAAAGTAAGCCTTCAGTTACCTTTATAATATCATCCTCAGTAGCAAAGCTCATTTCCATATCTATTTGTGTAAATTCTGGTTGCCTATCTGCTCTTAAATCTTCATCTCTAAAACATTTGGCAATTTGATAATATTTTTCCATTCCGCTCATCATTAATAGTTGTTTAAATAATTGAGGAGATTGTGGCAAAGCATAAAAAGAACCTTTATTCACTCTAGAAGGAACTAAATAATCTCGTGCCCCTTCTGGAGTTGATTTACAAAGTATTGGTGTTTCAATCTCCATAAAATCCAAAGAATTTAAATAATTTCTCACACTCTGAACCGTTTTATGACGAATAATTAGATTATGTTTTAATTCATTCCTTCTTAAATCTAAATAACGGTATTTTAGTCTAGTTTCTTCCAAAGCCGTTGTATTATTTAAATCAAAAGGTAATTCATCTGATTTATTTAAAATGGTTAAACCTTGAACCTCAATTTCAATATCACCAGTTTGTAAGTTTTTATTTGCTTCTTTTCTTAAAACAACCTTTCCACTTACCTCAATCACATATTCATTTTTAAGTGTACTAGCAAGCTCATATACATCACTTTCAGGGTCTACTACTAACTGAACAATTCCACTTCTATCTCTTAAATCGATAAAAATAAGGCCACCTAAATCTCTTTTTTTATTAACCCAACCATATAATGAAACAACCTCACCAACATTATTTTTATTTATACTAGTATTATTAATCTTCATCTTCCTCACCTAATTTTTCATCTAAAAAATTGATAACTACATCTAATTCAATTTTATATTCTTCTTTTGTAATATTATTCTTTATAGTTAAAACTCTTGTTTTTACTTCTTCTTCACCAATAATTATAATATATTTTGCACCAATTTTATCAGCATACTTAAAATTGCTTTTAAAACTTTTACCATTATAATCAATATCTACGTTAAAACCAGCCATTCTTAAATCATTAGCTAAAGACAAAACATTCCCTTTTTGTTCAATATCTGTTCCAAAAATATAAACGTCAGGACATATCTTTTCCTTAATGTCAATATTTTCAGCTTGGAGTGCTAAAAAGAGTCTCTCTAACCCTAATGCAAATCCAACACCAGGTACACTAGGACCACCAATAAACTCTACTAAATGATCATATCTACCTCCAGCAGCTAAAGTATTTTGAGCCCCAAATCCTTTAATATCAGCCTGCACTTCAAATACTGTATGTGTATAGTAATCTAATCCTCTAACAATATTAGAGTTAACTTTATAATCTATTCCCATCACATCTAAATATTCTTTTACTTTGTCAAAATGCTTTTTGCTAATTTCATTTAGATAATCGATCATCTTTGGAGCCTTTTTCATAATCTCGTTATCACTATCAATTTTACAATCTAAAATACGAAGTGGGTTTTTTTCGTATCTTCTTTGACAGTCATCACATAAATCCTTTAAATAAGGTTTAAAATATTTAACTAAAGCTTTTCTATAATTTTCTCTAGATTCTTTATCACCCAAAGTATTTATATTAACACTCACACCTTTTAAACCAAGTATTTTAAAAAGATTAACTACAATGCCTATCACTTCAGCATCCATTATTGGATCATTAGATCCAAACGCTTCAACCCCAAATTGATAAAATTCTCTATATCGACCAGCCTGAGGTCTTTCATATCTAAACATAGGTCCCAAATACCAAATTTTTAAAGGTAAACTCTCAGCATACAATTTATTTTCAATAAAAGATCTAACGATACCAGCAGTTCCTTCTGGTCTCAACGTTAAATTCCTGTTTCCTCTATCTTTAAAATCATATGTCTCCTTACTAACTATGTCAGTAGTTTCTCCTACTCCCCTATGAAAAAGTTCGCTACTTTCAAAAATTGGAGTTTCAAAATATTTAGCATTATATTTATCCATTAAAACTTCAGCTAATTTTCTAAAATAAAGCATCTCTAAAGTTTTATCTCCATATATATCATAAGTTCCTTTTGGTTTTTGTAACATAATATACACCCTTTCACTATTTAAAATTATATTGTTTTTTCATGCAAAAGTCAATGTAAACAGCAAGAACAAAACTTCATAAACTAAAAATTATCAAAAACAAAAAATGTAAATTCAAAATATCTTTTTAAATTTACATTATAAATCATTTTTAAATATTATCTTCTAAAAAATTCCAAATAAATCAGCTATTAGATTAACAATTTGAAGATTAATTAAAAGCGTCGAAAGAATAGAAAATATAGCAAAAGCAATCTTAACAAGTAAATCTCGTTTAGAATCTAAGATACCAGCAAAATAGAATAAATTGGTTACATAAATAGCAATATTATCCACCCAAAGCAACGTCATAAACCAACCACTATTCATTACAGCCCTTAAAGTATTAGTATCATACATTACTTTATCACTATATACCATGCCCGTATATGCAATAAAATCAATTATCAAACTAATTACTGTTAAAACAATCAAAATGATCGTAACATTTCTTTCATAATTTTTTATTTCTTTGTTAAGCCCCTTTTTCTTCATATACGTACCTCCTATTATAAATATACAATAAAACACATAATAAAGCAAGAAAAAACCAGAGAACAAATCTCTGATTTTAATAAACAATTATTATTCGATAACTTCTGAAACGTTACCAGCACCAACTGTTCTACCACCTTCACGGATAGAGAATTTAGTACCATTTTCAATAGCGATTGGTGCGATTAATTCTACTGTCATTTCAACATTGTCACCAGGCATTACCATTTCAACACCTTCAGGTAGTTCAATAACACCAGTTACATCAGTTGTACGGAAGTAGAATTGTGGACGGTAGTTACTGAAGAATGGAGTATGTCTTCCACCTTCTTCTTTACTAAGTACATAAACTTGAGCTTTGAACTTAGTATG
>CALVID010000045.1 GCA_944329355.1 uncultured Bacilli bacterium | reverse complement strand
GAAGTAACGAGTAAAGAAGTAGAAGTAGAATTTACAGAAGATGGAGATATAGCAGGAAGTGTCAGTGATGGAATAAATACAGTAAGTAGTAGTTATACGGTAGAGTTAGAAAGAGAGATAAGTATAGGAACAGTCAAAGGAGGAAGTATCACCTTAGATAAGCAAACAGCGTTATTAAAAGAAGATGTAAATATAACGAGTACAGCAAATAGTGATTTTACTTATCAAGGAGCCACTATAGTATGTGAAGATGGAAGTACTCATACAATCACTGGAAAAACATTTAATATGAGTACTTGCAACTCTCCAGTAACTGTTTATCCTACTTGGAAGAAGAATGATAGAGATATTATGAGACTTAATTCAGTACCCGCTAATCCAACATTTAGTCAAGTATTGGTAGATGTTAGTGGTATTTTTACAAACTATGGAAATAGTGCTGATAGCGCTGGATATCATAATTACTTAATCTTATCAAATGAGAGCGGAAAGTTTTCGAGATTACAAGTTGCTACGACTTCAGCAATTGATGTAACGGACTATAGTATATTAGGTATGGATGCATGGTGTACGGATAATACAAAGACAACTATGATGTTAGGAATTTCAAAAAATAGATCCGAATGGTTACATGGTGTTGCTTCAAGGGTTCAAAAATATCCTATGAATAGTTATTATCCTAGAGATAGCATACAATTAAATATAGAAAATTATAGTGGAAATTATTATATAGCTATTCAAAGATTATATACTACTGTAAGTAATACAAAGAACAGCTGTAATGTTGATATTGTTTATTTGAAAGGAACAACTTATTCATATGCTAATAGCGGATTATAAAAAATTACAGAATTGGATTTGTAAAAGTAGAAAATAAAAAAATAAAAGAAAAACTATTGTTAAATACTTTGAAACTCGATATAATGAGAATGTAGGGTGAGAAAAATGACAAAAGAAATTCAAAGTATTGGGGATATTAAAACAGAAATTATGAGTGATTTAGAATTAAAGAAGCAAACCATAGATGAAATCCGTAAGGCACTTCACGTCCGAGGAGAATTTATGCAAGCTTCTTTTATTGATGCCTTAAAAGAATTAGAAGAAGAAGGAAAAGTATATTTAGATGAGGATGGCTTTTATAAAAAATTTGATTATAAACAACTAGGAAAAGTTCAGGGTAAAATATATATAAATAATATAGGTAAGGGCTTTGTTTTCATAGAAAATAATGGTAGAAAAACCAAATATCTTGTTAATGAAAATCATTTAAATGGAGCTTTAGATGGTGATGTAGTTGTTTTAAAAGATATTAATCATGGAAAAACAAACTATGCTACTGCTAAAGTCGAAAAAATAATTAAAAGAGCTAAAGGAAAAACTATATTTGAATATGCCGGAGATGGCGAGTTTATTCCATATTCTATTCACGGAAATGTAACAATTATTTGCCCCAAAGAAGAGTTAAAAAAAATAGTCAAAGGGCAACGGGTTTTAGTTAATATCGATAAAGAAAAAATTGCTACTATTGAAAATAAAGCTGTATTTGAAGCTCATATTGATAAAATAGTAGGTCATAAGGATGATCCGGATATTGAAATAGCTACAATTGCCGCTGAACACGCTTTTTTTAAAGATTTTCCAGAAGATGTAATAGAACAATTAGAAACTATTCCAGATCAAGTTTTACCTGAAGATTTTGATAATCGAAATGATTTAAGACATTGCAATATCTTTACTATTGATGGTAAAGATACAAAAGATATAGATGATGCCATCAGTATTATCAAAACTAAAGATGATCATTATATTTTAAGTGTACATATTGCTGATGTTAGTCATTATATAAAAGAAAATAGTCCGTTAGATTTAGAAGCAAGAAAAAGAGGTACTTCTGCTTATTTAGCTTCTTCTGTTATTCCAATGTTTCCTCACCAAATTTCAAACGGTATATGTTCATTAAATGAAGGAGTAGACAGATTAACAAAAACTGTTGAAATGTATATAAGTCCTAACGGAGAAATATTAGATTATCAAATTTATGACAGTGTAATTCAATCTAAAAAACAAATGAATTATGACGAAGTCAATCAAATTTTAATAAATAAAAATACTCCAAAAGGTTATGAAACGTTTGTAGAAGATTTACAAATCATGAATGAATTATCGAAAAAATTAAATGCCAGACGTCAAAATGAAGGTAAAGTTGATTTTGCTTCTGATGAAATTAAAATCATAACATCTCCAACTGGTGAAGCTTTAGAATTTGAAACTCGTAAACAAAATCAAGCAGAACATCTAATCGAAAATTTTATGATTGCCGCTAACAGTTGTGTTGCCGAATATTATAAATGGTTAGAAACTCCTCAAGTATATAGAGTTCATGGTACTCCTAATGATGACAATCTCATAGAAGCTTTACAAACATTAAAAAAAGAAAAATTATGTTCAAAACAAGATGTTGACAGCTTAATTAATAAAATTAAAAATGGTCATTATAATTCGGCTGATCTTAATGCTTTTTTGGATCGTTTTAAAAAGGATGAAAATTATTCGATTATCTCTCATTTAATTTTAACTAGTATGAGCAAAGCAAAATACACTAGTACTTGTGAGGGACATTATGGCCTAGGTCTAAACTATTATACTCATTTTACTTCGCCAATCAGAAGACATCCTGACCTTATGGTTCATAGACTAACCAATCCTTATCAAAAATATGATATTCCAAAATTATTAACTTATTATCATACCTTACCAGAAATGTGTGAGCACGATTCATTCATGGAAAGAGAAGCTGATCAAGCAGAAAAAGAAGTATTAGCTTTAAAAATGGCTGAATATATGCAGAGAAAATTTGAAGAAGATCATAACTATATTTATGAAGGAAGAATAATTGAAATGACCCCATATGATACTAAAATAAAATTAAAAAACCAAGTTATTGGTCATGTAACACCACAAGATCTAGCCCGTGCTAAAGCAAGTAATCATAATAGAAAATTAAAACTTGGTGAAAAAGTATTTGTTTTAGTCAAAGAGGTTTCTATTCCCCATAGAATAATTTATTTTAATTTAAACTATAAAGAACTATCAAAACCAACCCAAAAGGTTTTAAAATAGCTCTTTTTTATTTAGCAAGAGGAATTTGCTATTTAAAGGGTAAAAATTTACAAAAACCATCTGCAAGAACGTATGTGTGTGATATAGTGAATACATCAAAGATAGAAGGTGAAGGCATGAAGATATTAAAAGGCTATGTGTTTAAAATGTATCCTAATGAAAAACAACAAGAATTAATTAATAAAACAATTGAATGTTCAGGATTTATATATAATTATTTTTCAAGCGAATATAAAACTGTGATATAATAAAAAAGGTGATTAAAATGGAAGATAAATTACAGTTATTACTAAACCAGATCAATATATCCAATCAAGAAAATTTTAAAGAAGGATCTTTAAATAAAATAATTTGTAACAAAGCAAAAGACAAATACGTGTTTTGCTTGTCTTTAAATAAACCATTACCTATTCAAACTTATGAAGAATTGAACCATAATTTAAAAAAGAGGTTTTCCACAGCCAAATCAATAAAAGTACAAATAACTGCAAAAAAAAATGATATTCAATTATTAACGTGTTATTATAAATATTTTTTAGAAAAATATAGTCAAGAAGCCCCACTTTTAAAAATGTTTATAAACACACCATTAAAATTAGATGATGATAATCTTTTAATCGATCTAACTAATAAAGCTGAAGAAATGAAATTTAAAAGTATTAAAGAACCATTAGAAAAAAATCTACAAGAAGTAGGATTTAATATTAAAATAATAATAAAAATAAACGAAGAAAAAGCTCAAGCTTTAAGGGAAGAAATAGAAAAAGAAAAAACTAAAATTATTCCAAAAGTAACTCCAAAAAAAGAAAGTCCGTTTATAATGGGAAGAGAAATAACTGATGAAGTTACTCCCATCAATTTAATAAATTTTGAAATGGATAATGTAACAGTTGATGCTAAAATATTTGGCATAGATATATTCGAGTCATCTAAAAGCAACTTTAAAATAATAACATTAAAACTAACTGATGGAACTGATAGTATATATTGTAAAATATTTTGCCGTGAAGATGAAGAATTTAATAAATATAAAAAAGCTTTAAAAGAAGGTAAATATTATATTATTAGAGGATATACTAAAAATGATAAATACTCAGGTGAAATAGTTTTGAATGCTAGAGATATTAATTTATCTATAAAAGAAGATAATATAAGAAAAGATACTGCAAAAAGAAAAAGAGTTGAACTTCATGCTCATACTAAAATGAGTCAAATGGATGGTGTAGCTGATGAAGAAAAATTAGTAAAAACAGCCATGGACTTTGGCCATAAAGCTATTGCCATCACTGATCATAATGGCTGTCAAGCTTTTCCACACGTCTTCAATCTAGTAACTAAATATAATAAAGGAAAAGAAGATAAAGATAAATTTAAAGTTTTATATGGCACAGAACTAACCTTGATAGATGATAGTGTAAATATTGTAGTAAGACCATCAGATTCAAAATTATTAGAAACAACCTATGTTGTGTTCGACTTAGAAACGACAGGTTTTAATGCTGGTGGTGCAGACTCGATTATCGAAATAGGTGCGGTTAAAATAAACAATGGCGAAATAATTGATAGATTTGATGAATTAATCAATCCGGGAAGAAAATTACCCTCAAAAATTACCGAACTCACCAATATTACAGATGAAATGTTGAAAGATAAAGAAGATGAAGAAACAGTTGTCAAAAAATTCAAACAATGGGTTGGAAAACTTCCTATGGTTGCTCATAATGCTAAATTTGATGTTTCGTTTATCGTAATGGCCCATAGTAAATATAACTTAGGTGAATTTACAAATACAGTTATTGATACTTTGGAATTATCTAGAGCTTTAGATACCGGTTATTCTAGACATAGTCTTTCAGCTTTAGTAAAAAGATATGATGTTCCATGGGATGAATCTGCTCACCATAGAGGAGATTATGACGCTGAAGGAACAGCTTTAGTATTTCATAAAATGTTAAAAAAACTAGTATCTAGAAACTTCGAAACAATAAATGATTTAGATAAACTAGTATCAAAAGATGAAATTCATAAATATGGAACTAGTTATCATGTGAATCTTTTAGCTAAAAATAAAAAAGGTTTAAAGAATTTGTTTAAAATAATATCTTTAGCTAATACCAAATACCTTTATAAAACCCCAAGAATTTTAAGAAGTGAAATCGAAAAACACAGAGAAGGCATATTGATTGGTAGTGGATGTTATGAAAGCGAAATATTTAGATTAGCTAGAAGTAAAAATGATGAAGAGCTTGCAAACTTAATTAATTTTTATGATTATATTGAAGTGCAACCTCCAGCAGTCTATGACCATTTATTGCAGATGGGTGATTTTGCAAACAAGGCCGAACTTTTAGAACATATCAAAAAAATTATTAGAGTTACTAAAGAATCAGGTAAATTAATAGTCGCCACCGGTGATGTTCATCAAATAGAGCCAGAAGATAGAATATATAGGGAAATAATTGTCAACCAAAAAGTTCCAGGAGGAGGAAGACATCCCCTAGCAAAAAAAGATATCAAACAAATCCCTTCACAATATCTAAGGACAACAGATGAAATGTTAGAAGAATTTTCATTTTTACCAAGAGAATTAGCTGAAGAAATAGTGGTTGATAATCCAAATAAAGTAGCCGATATGGTTGAAATTATAGAAGTTATTATTGATACAGGTGGTATTCCCTTCGCTCCAAAAATACCACATTGTACAGAAATTACAACTGATATGGTTTATGATAAAGCTGAAAGTATTTACGGTAAACCATTGCCTTATAACATAGAAGAAAGACTAGCTTCAGAATTGTATGGTGATGAACCATTTAATACCATAAAAAAATTAATACCTAAAGATAATTTAGCTGAAAATGAATATCAATCAAAAATTCATAAAAGATTAAATGAAGTTATGCGTAGTTATAAAGATGGAGTAATTAATTTATTCAAAGAAGAAAATCCAAATATAACTGACGAAGAAATAAAAAATAAAATGACAGGAGTTATAGGTGCCAACTTTGATGTAATTTACTTAATTGCCCAAAAATTGGTTAAAAAATCAAATGATGATGGTTATTTAGTAGGAAGTAGAGGTTCAGTAGGATCTTCACTAGTTGCTACTATGATGGGGATCACTGAAGTTAACGCTTTACCACCTCATTATGTTTGCCCAAATTGTAAACATTCTATTTTTGAACTAGATGGCAAATCATTAGGAGAAGATTATGGTAGTGGTTATGATTTACCAGATTTAAACTGTCCAAAATGTAACACCAAGATGAATAAGGAAGGACAAGACATGCCATTTGCTACCTTTTTAGGTTTTCATGCCGATAAAGTTCCTGATATTGATCTTAACTTCTCAGATTTAAACCAAGCTTCCGCTCATGAATATACCAAAGTATTGTTTGGTGTTGATAACGTATATAGAGCTGGAACTATTGGTACCGTTGCTGATAAAACAGCTTTTGGTTATGTCAAAGGATATTGTGAAGATAAAGGTGTTTCTATGCGTACAGCCGAAGTTGAAAGATTAGCCAAAGGTTGTACAGGAGTTAAAAGAACCACAGGACAGCACCCAGGTGGAATTGTTGTTATTCCAGGATACATGGATGTCTTTGATTTCACACCATTCCAGTATCCTGCAGATGATGTAACTTCTGCATGGAGAACTACTCATTTTGATTATCACGCCATTGATCAAGATGTTTTAAAATTAGATATTTTAGGCCATTCAGGTCCAACAAAACTCAGATTAATTCAAAATATAACTGGTGATGATGTTACTAAAGTCCCTTTAGATGATAAAGAAACCATGGGTATATTTTTATCTCCTAAACCTTTAGGAGTTACTAAAGAGCAAATTATGAATGATACGGGAACGTTAGGTATTCCAGAGTTTGGAACACCATTTACCTTACAAATGGTTAAGGAAACCAAACCGAAAACCTTTGCTGAACTTGTTAAAATATCAGGTTTATCACATGGTACTGATGTTTGGAACGGTAATGCTAAAGATTTAATAGATAAAGGAATAGTCCCATTCAGTGAAGTAATTGGATGTCGTGATGATATTATGGTTTATCTAATGTATCATGGAGTAGAGCCAATCAAGGCTTTTAAAATTATGGAGTTCGTTAGAAAAGGTAAAGCTTCAAAAGAACCAGAACAATGGGCAGAATATGTGGAAATATTAAAAAATGCGGACATTGAACCATGGTTCATTGAATCATGTAGAAAGATAAAATACATGTTTCCGAAAGCTCATGCTGTAGCCTACGTAATAAATGCCTTTAGATTAGCTTATTATAAAGTTCATAAGCCATCAGTTTATTATGCAGCTCAGTTCTCAGCAGAATATGATGATTTTGATATAGAATCTATGATTAAAGGTTATGAGACTGTAAAACAGAGAATAATTGAAATAACTGAAAAAGGTTATGATGCGACAAACAAAGAATCATCAGTATTAGAGTGTTTAAAAGTAGCTCTAGAAGCTCTTGCCCGTAACATTAAATTTAAACCGGTTGATTTATATAAAAGTCATTATCATGATTTTGTAATTGATGATGACGGAAATTTAATCCCTCCATTTAGAGCAATTGATGGCTTAGGTGAAGTGGTGGCAAAAAACATCACACTAGAAAGAGAAAAAAGAGAGTTTATAAGTATTGAAGATTTACAAAAAAGGACCAAATTATCTTCAACTTTAATAGAAAAATTGCGTTCAATGGGAATATTAGATGGTATGGATGAATCTAGCCAATTAACTTTGTTTTAAAAGATGATTTTCAAATCAGAAATCATCTTTTTCCGTTTATTGAGAATTGACGGTTGGAAAAGATTTTGAAAATATTTATTAGTGTTATATTTAAGGTAACTGTTTAATAATAGATTTTGATTTCTGTTTTAAATAGTAACATTCTTCAAAGATATTTATATTTTGACAAAGTGTAAAGTAAAAATATTAAATTTTTTTTGATATTTAAGAAGGAAAAGGGATTTTGAAAGTTGTATGTTATATATAGAAGGTAGAG
>CALVID010000044.1 GCA_944329355.1 uncultured Bacilli bacterium | reverse complement strand
ACTTACACCTTCCATGTAGTCAAATTCACTAAATTGTTTTACCTCTCTATCACTAGCTGTAATAACCGGCATATTACCAGGAACAACCTTAACCGTAATAGTCTTACTAGCATGGAAATTACTATTATCTACAACTGTATAAGTAACTTTATATGTACCTTCTTTATTAGGATTTACATTACTTTCATATGTAATTTTATTAGTTAAATTACCATTTTCTTTATCAGAAGCACTTACGCCAGTTAACGGATCAAATTTTTCCCCTTCTTTAATCGTTTTATCAGAAGCATTGATCACTGGCTGATTATTTGAAACATTAACTTCATTAGCCAAAACATAACCATAGGTTAAATTCTCGCTTGTAGGTAAATCAGTATAAACCTTATAAAACCATTCGTTATTTGCTCCCAACACCTTATCGACAACATTTACAGAAACATTAAATACTGCTGCATTAGTATTTGGATTTTTCAAACTATATCTATGTGCAGCATCACTTCTTTCAGGTTTGTCAAACACCCAAACATTATAATAACTTTTATTAGTAACACCAATAGTACTTGAATTAAAATCCTTACCGCCGTAATCTAAATCACTTAAAAATGATTTGCTAGCTTGTTTTTCTCCCCAATATGGATCAGAAGCATATTTTACATTTCTGCCACTAGATTTATTACCATAATGACCACCATAATAATATTTTCCAGTAACTACTGCATAGCTATCACCAGTTCTTTTCGCATAATCCATAATTGATTCTCTAGGATTAGCATAAGTATATGCTCCATCATATGGATTACTATCAGAAGCTCCATATCCAAACAAATTGTTTTTATCCATAGCAATTCGGCTTGTTCCATTTGCACTTTCATTCATTGCCGTACTAAACATCATCAAAGCATTTTGACCGTAAGTAGCTTCAGCCTCTTTAAAATATTTTCCAGTACCATACATCTTAGAAGTAGAAGCATTATATCCTTTATTAGCAATTACTCTATCTAAATCTTCAGCCGTATACCCCGTAACAGAATGACTTGGCAAATACACATAATAAGAATAATATGGATTATTATAATTCACACTTCCTGTATATTTACCACTTCTATAATCATCAAGCATACTTGTTACACTAGAGTAAAAATATATTCCATCAAAACTATAATATCTAACATCCTTAGTCAAAAACGAAGGAGAAGTACCTAAATTAGTAAACGAATCACCATATCCTTTTCCATTATAATAAGTAAAATGATGTATTAAATTTCCTGTAGGACTATAATGATTATAATAAGTACCTAACCCATTAGTACCCGTCAAAACAGTTACACTATCAGTTTTAGCAATCCATGCAGTAGATCCATTATATGTAACCTTATACCATGTATATCCATCAACATTTTTAGTTTCTGTATAAGTAAAATTAGCAGTAGTTTCCACTTTTGTAATAATAGCACCATTTAAAGAAGGTGATTTTCTAATTCTAATACCAAGTCCACCAGGAACATTAATCATATTACCATTTATAGCCATCAAAGAAATAGGGGTTACTACTCCATTATTGATTTCTGTCCATCCAATATAACCACTAATCATAACTTTAACCCTACCATTATCGCTATATCCTAGTAAAGCCGCATCAGTCCCTGATGAACCACCTATATAAGTATAAGCTCCACCTGTCGCGCTTTCATATAAATTATATGTTTTACCAGGTTTAAACTTAAAAATTCCATATTTACTATCTACTGGCACACCATCCCTATAAATAGTCGCTACATTATTAGAAGTAGACTTTTGGGCATTCATCACACTTAAAGCCGCACTATAACTGTTATATTTACCAACAACCTTATTACCAGTTTGATTAGCTACCATCTCAACAGTGTAAGTTGAAGCAGCCTCTACTTTTATAAAAGGTAAAAAAAACAATAATGAAAATAAAACAACACATATTTTTAAACCTTTTTTCATACAATGCCCTCCTAATTATCCTATAAATATTATAGCAAATATCGACTATAATGTATATGGGTAAAACTACTAAATTAGACATAAATTGACACCTTTAAACAATTTACTTATTCTAAAACTTATGATAAAATATATAAACAAATTGGAGTGATTTAATGAATGCAATAAAAAATACAACTAAAAATTTTGCTAAAGGATTACTTAAGCCTGATAATAAGTTATCATTAATACCTAACTGGTTATCATTTTCAAGAGTAATAGGAGGTCTAGCTATACCAATTATGGCTTACACAGGAACCCCATTATCTATCTTATTTAGCACAATAAGTTTTTTAGCGATTTCTGATTTTTTAGATGGCCAAGCTGCCAGAATCATAGCTAAAGAAGAAACCAAAGAAGGTGCTATGTTAGATGCTGTTTCTGATAAAATTTTTTCACTATTACTAATTATTGGAATTATTCCAATACTTCCAATTTTTGCCATTAATGGAATCTTTGAAGGAACTATTGCATTAATTAACGGAAAAATCTTATCAAAAGGTGGATACCCAAAAAGCAATTTACTTGGGAAAGTCAAAATATGGCCACTTTCTATCGCCCTTATTTTGGGATATTTAGCTCTTGCCATACAAAATTTAAATATAGCTGGTATTACAAACGAAACATTGCTAACCATTAGTACCGCCTTAAGTTTAGGAACCCTTCCCATCCAGGCAATCAACATTAAACAATATCTAGATGAATACAAAAAACAAATCCACACTACTAATGAAATTAAAACTGATCAAGAAAACACTAATGAAGTTAAAAACACTAAAAAACATACCTCAACAAAACAAAAAATAAACAAACTTAGCTTATCAAAAACACACCATCCAATTATTGTTTATCCCCTAAATCAAGAACCCAAAGAAATAACTAAAGAAGAAAACATTAATGAAAAAAGTAAAACATATATCAAAAAAGACAAGCACTAAAAGCTTGTTTTTTAAATTCCTCTTATAAATACCATATACCCAATAAAAGCAATAAAAATCAAATACATAATAGCTCCATTAATCATCTCGAACCTACTAGATTTATATTTAACACCAACTGCCATGCAAGATAATAAACCTCCTACTAGTCCCCCTATGTGAGCCCAATTATCAATACCACTAACTGTAAAACCTATAAACAGATTAATCAGAATTAAAGGAATAATCTGTGATTTAACCACACTATCTAAATAAACTCTATAATGATATCCAAAATACAAAAGTGCCCCCATTAAACCAAATATAGCTCCTGAAGCTCCAACGCTAAAATTATTACTAAAGAATATAGAAAGCATTGAACCACCTAAGCCAGAAAGTAAATAAACCACTAAATACTTCCATTTGCCTAAAAAACTTTCCAACTGCATACCTATCACATATAACGCATACATATTAAAAGCTAAATGCAATAAATTAGCATGTAAAAATATTCCTGTAAAAAGTCTATAATATTGATCTAACTCTACAATATAAAATCTATTGACTGCAAACATTTGTAAAATGCTATCATTAAATAAACTTAAAATAAATATTAATACATTTAGTATAATTAAAGCATAAGTAACCACAGGTTTTTTGGGCCTAAACACATCTTCGTTTTTCATTGCATCTCCTTCATTTTTTTTATTTATATCACTAGTAATTTTCAAAAATAGCTCTAATCCTTTTTCCTTAAAATTCATATCTTTAGTGATATCTGGAAACGCATCTATTACAAAACGATATTTACTCAAATCCTTTGTCTCATGAATATTAGCAAATTTAATATTAGGTGTATCTTCAAATTTTGATATATCAACATTATCACCTAAATTTACAAATATGCTAAGAGCATTGATTTTAAAAGACAAAGTTTTCTTTTTGATACTTTTTAATAAACTCTTAGTTTTAAATATATCAAACTTAAATTGTTCATTATTATGAATATATCCCGAAACAATACGAATAATCTTATAATCATCCTCTAAATTTTCAAGCCATATTTCATCTTTAACCCCCCTAATAATTACAGGATTATACCCTCTTTCAGTAATAAAATAATGTAAAAGTTTCATAACTAATTCTTCTTTTTTATCAATAACTATTTCATTCATATCATCACCTACTCAAATTTTTTTAAAATATTTATAAAACATTCTGGTAATTCACTATCAAAAAGCATATATTCCCCAGTTCTAGGATGGGTAAATCCTAACTCCTTAGCATGTAAACACTGTCCACTATCATCAAACAATTTTCTATTACCATAAACAGGATCATTAACAACTGGATGACCTATATAATCCATATGTACCCTAATTTGATGAGTTCTACCAGTTTCCAATTGAAGTTCCACTAAAGTCGCTTTATCAAATCTTTTCAAAACTCTAAAATGAGTGATTGCCCGCTTCCCATCAGCACGTATAGCCATCTTTTTCCTATCATTTTGACTTCTACCAATAGGTGCATCAATTTCTCCAGTATCATTTTTAATTACTCCCCAAACCAAAGCTACATACTTTCTATAAGTTTTCTTATCAGCTAATTCTGAAGCCAAAATCTCATGAGCTTTATTGTTCTTAGCAATCATTAACAAACCCGTTGTATATGCATCTATCCTATGGACAATACCAGGTCTTACATCACCATTTAAATTACTCAAATTAGTATGATATAAAAGCCCATTTACCAAAGTATTAGTATGATTGCCAGCACCCGGATGAACCACTACACCATTTGCTTTATTAACCACAATTACATCATCATCTTCATAAACAATATCTAAATCCATCTTAACGGGATTAAGACAATCTTCATCAACGTGATTCACAACCACAATATCATCTTCCTTAAGCATATATCCTGACTTAACCACTTTATCATTAACAAATACTTCCTTAGCCTTAATCATTTTAGTTACTTGACTACGACTAATCTCCATCATTAAAGTTAAAAAAATGTCTAATCTTATATCATTTTGATTTACTTGAAACCTCATTTTTATCACCTTTTATAATCTGAATAGCAATTAAAACAATTGAAATCACAATTGCTATATCAGCTAAATTAAATACCGGAAAATTATAACCGAAAATATTAAAATCTAAATAATCAATTACCTGCATATGAATAACTCTATCTATCAAATTACCAATAATACCGCCTATCAATAAGCCATATGAAATTTGTTCAAAATCATTTAACTTTTTGTTTTTAATAAATCCAAAATATATTATATTTAAAACAACAATTGATATAATTATTAACAAAAGTGTATTAGAACTTAAAATACTAAAAGCCGCCCCTGTATTGCCAATTAAAGTAATATTGAAAAAGCCGTCAATTATAGCAATAGACTTTCCATAACTCATAAAAAATAAAATACCATTTTTAATAATTTGATCGAAAAATAAAGTTACTAAAGCTATAACATAAAGTTTTTTCACAATATATCACCCATCAAATATTATATCAAAAAATAAGTATTATTCAAAATGGAAAAGTAGAAAAAAATATGATAAAATTAATCTAAAGAGGTGAAATTATGAATAACAAAAGAAACGATTACTTATCATGGGATGAATATTTTATGGCTATAACTGTATTAAGTGCAATGAGAAGTAAAGATCCATCAACCACAGTAGGAGCTTGTATTGTCAGTAACGATAACCGTATTCTTTCTATTGGTTATAATGGAGCCCCAAATGGGTTTGATGACAATGATTTTCCATGGAACCGAGAAGGAAACAATTTAGAAACAAAATACCCTTATGTTTGCCACGCCGAATTAAATGCCATATTAAATTATAGAGGAAATAAAAAAGATTTAGAAAACGCAAAAATCTATGTTGATTTATTTCCTTGTAACGAATGTGCAAAAATGATTATTCAATCAGGTATCAAAGAAGTTATTTATCTAAATGATAAATATGCCAATAGTGATAATAATATTGCTTCACGAACTTTATTCGATAAATGTAATATTAAATATCACAAATTAACCATGAATAAAACAATAATTTTAAATCTCAAAAACAACTAAAGGTTATTAAGGACTAACCCTAATAACCTTTTATTTTCGAATAAATTTTAAAATTTCTTCACTAGTCATATATCCAATATTAGACACATTACTACCATCTTTTTTAAAATAAACAAGTGTTGGAACACTCATTACCCCAAATCTTTTACACAGTTCTAAATTTTCATCAATATCAACTTTCATGATCTGTACTTTATCTTTAATGTCCTCAAGTTCAGGAGCCAACATCTTACAAGGACCACACCAAGTCGCATAAAAATCCACTAAAACATTGCCTTTACTTACAATCTCATCAAAATTTTCTAAATTACCTTTAATTATTTCCATAATCATTCCTCCTCATATTTATCCAAAATTGCATCTATTCCTTCAATTTTTATTTTACCACTCTCAACAAGATTTTTCACGGTATCTACAGTTACAACTCTATATTTCAAAAATAAATCCAATGTTTCTAAATTAAATTCATTACTATTTTCACTTTGTTCATATTTATCGGTAAGCCCCTTAAATTCATCCAAAACTTCTAATGTACTTTCGGCTACTCCAGATAAAATAGGAGTATTTTTTAATATAGGTTCACGATATTTAGATTCCTTTATAAAACCAACCTCTAAAAAATTAGGCATTGATAATAAATATAAAACAAAAAATACAATGATATAATTTTCAATCAATCCAACAATAGCACCCAAAATTTTTGAAGGAATGCCCAAAACAATTGTAAATTTTAATATAGTTTCCAATATTCCAGTAGCCATAAGCAAAAGCTTAAGCCCTATCATTAAAATACTAAACACTAATATAAAAGCTATTATTTGATACACAGCAATATTTAAAACTGTAACCCCTTTAATTATACCATCAAAAGCAAAAAAAGGGCAAAAACTCATTAAAAAATCACCAACTGGATTTTTTAAAAAATAAGCAATAACTGCTACCAAAATAACTCCGATAAAATTCACTAAACTACTAGTAAATCCCCTTTTAAAACCAACCACAGCACCAAGCAAGATAAATACAATAATTAAAATATCTGTAATATTCATATTTTCTCTCCTTCTTTAATAATTATATTACACCTAAAAACCAAAAGTAAAGATTTATTGTTATGAAAAACAAAATATGTTAAAATATTTACAGGTGAAGAAAATGAAAAAAGAACCAGTCAAAACAATAACTTTAAAACTTAGTGAAAACACAATGGATAAAATGAGAAAATATTTTGAAGACAAAAAGCGTCTAAAAACACCACCATACGCTGTTTTCCAGGCTGACGAAGCAGATACTGTAGTTACTTTATATGAATCTGGCAAAGCCGTTTTCCAAGGAATAAGTGCTGATATAGATGCTAATTTATGGTCGCAAATGGAGCAAAACTTAAACCCAGATAAAAAAATAGATATGAAAATTGCTGGAGAAAAGAAAAAGGAAAATAAAAAAAATACCAAAGTATATTATGCCAACACTATTGGCTCGGATGAAGTTGGTACTGGCGATTACTTCGGACCTATTGTAGTTACAGCCTCATATGTTACCAAAAAAGATATTCCCTTTCTAGAAAGTCTAAAAATAAAAGATTCCAAAAAACTAACTGATGAACAAATCTTAAAAATAACTCCTAAAATTATTGAAAAAATACCTTATTACACAATAACACTAAGTAATAAAGAATATAACGAAAGAAACAAGAAATACAACATGAACGCTTTAAAAGCTATTTTACACAATAAAGCTCTATTAGAAATGACCAAAAAATATCAAAATTATGATTATATAGTTGTCGACCAATTTGCTGAAAAATATGTATATTATAATTATTTAAAAGAATCAAACAACGTTCAAAGAAATATCACTTTTATAACAAAAGCTGAAGATCAATGTTTATCAGTTGCCTGCTCTGCTATTATAAGTAGATATATATTTATTCAAGAAATGAATAAATTATCTAAAAAATACAATCAACCTTTACCAAAAGGTGCTGGAACATTGATAGATGAAATTGGTACCAAATTAGTAAAACAATATGGTGAAAATATTTTAAATGATATTGCCAAAATAAATTTTAAAAATACAGAGCGCATAAAAGAAAATACAAAATAATCTAGCAAAACTAGATTATTTTTTTATTTATTAGGAATTTGCTTTGTAAAATGAAAAATATCAAAATGTATAAAACACCACTAAAAAAGGTGGCAATTAAATCCGTTA
>CALVID010000043.1 GCA_944329355.1 uncultured Bacilli bacterium | reverse complement strand
CATATTATTCACCAATTATATTATACCCCCCCCCCCCCATCAAAATTTCAAGATTTTTCCCATATAATATAAAAAAAAGAAACAAGATTTTACACTTGCTTCCTTTATGGGGTGGTGGGGGTTGTAGTGGTATACTTAAAGTAGACAACGGAGGGGGGGAAAGTATACAATATTATTAAAATTATATTCATTTATATTTTTAAAGTAAACACTCCTATTACTTTATTATTCATTTTTACTATTATGTACACATTTTTATATTTTATTGTCTACTTTTTCTTGAATTATATATTTTTACTATTTATAATCCTCTATTGGTGTATGAATAGGTTTTTCCGGTAAGTGTTATATAATTAGCATTGCAAGATTGATTTTTTTTACTTCCTGTATATAATCTTTGAACAGCAATATACCAATTTCCAGTATAATTTTCAATATTGCAACTAAATGTGTTAGGTGCCATTGAATTACTTGAAATAGAACTTACGTATGAAAAAGTACCTCCATCAGCATTTTCTACACCTGTTGGCGATTGTAGCCACGTTGAACGACTTTTTGTAATACCGAAGAATATACGGGTATTACTATCAGTACACCAAGCATTTATATTCATATTATTATAATCAGTAAGATCTATGGCAGAAGTAGAAGTCATTTGAACTCGAGACCAATCTGTATCTGATAGTTTAAGATAATATCTATGACCATCCGGACCTGCACTATTATAACATGTTCCTGTCCCACCTGAATCTACTAAAGTCTGACTAAATGTTGGATTAAAGGCTTGTGCGTCAACTCTAAAAAGCTGCCTAGTGTTTTTTTGCCAAGTAGGATAAACTGTTACTGGGGAGTTGCAAGTACTCATATTAAATGTTTTGCCAGTTATTGTATGAGTACTTCCATCTTCACATACTATAGTGGCTCCTTGGTAACTAAAACCGGATGAAGCTGTACTTGTTATATTTACATCTTCTTTTAATAACGGCACTTTTAATATCACCTATTATTACTTTTTTATCTCTATATCCTCTTATTTTTATTTCTTTTAATTTTGGTAATGTGATAGTTCTATTTTTTAAATCTAGTTTAATGGTTTCATAATGATTACCTTTATAACTACTTTTTATATTATTTGTTTTATAACTTTCATGTACTCCTTTTGATTTAAATCTAGGATATCCACTACCTTTATAGAATCTTTTAAAAGCATCTTCTAGGTTAAATAAGCTTGTTCTTAAAGCGCAGCTATCTACTTCCCTAAGCCACTCTTTATCTTTAGATAGTAGAGGGATTAATTTTATTTGATCAAAGGCACTTTTACTTTTACCTTTTTTCTTATATTCTTTTATTTTATCATCTAAGAAATAATTATATATAAATCTTGAACACCCTATAGTTTGATTAATTAATTCTTTTTGTTTTTCATTAGGATACATTCTAAACACATAACCTTTTAAGATTTTCATGCCTACACCTTCTATCTTTGATGTATTCAATATACTACGAATAATTATATTTGTAAATAGTTTTTCGAACATTTGTTTGTTTTTTGCGAAACAAATTCTTAGTATATAAAAAAACAATTAATCAAATACATATTAATCACCAATATTATTATGTATTTCTTAACTGTTTTTAAACATTAAATCTAAAATGACATATATCCCCATCTTGCATAATATATTCTTTACCTTCTAATCTAAGTTTACCAGCTTCTTTTACTTTTAATTCTGATCCATATTTTTCTAAATCAGCAAAACTCATAATTTCAGCTTTAATAAAACCTTTTTGAAAATCAGTATGAATTATTCCAGCACATTCTGGAGCTTTCATTCCCTGTTTATAAGTCCAAGCTCTTACTTCGTCGGGTCCTGCTGTTAGATATGTTGATAGACCTAATAATTTATAAGAAGATTTTATTAATTTATCTAAACCACTTTCTGGGATACCTAAATCATTTAAAAATTCTTTTTTATCTTCATCATCTAATTCTGCTAATTCAGCTTCTATTTTAGCACATATAACAACTACTTCGGCTTTTTCTTTTTTGGCATATTCTTTTAATGTTTTAACATAGTCATTTTCTTTGTTTATCTCGTCTTCACTGACATTTGCGACATATATGATTGGTTTTAAAGTTAGTAAGTTAAATGGCTTTAAGATTTTTAGTTCTTCTTGAGTTAACTCTAAATTTCTTGGGTTTATATTTTTTTCTAAATTTTCTTTTAATTTTTCTAATAATTCAGCTTCTTTTAATGCTTCTTTATCGTTTGCCAATCTAGCTTTTTTACCCATTTTATTTAATCTATTTTCGATCACTTCTAGATCAGCTAATTCTAGTTCAACATTAATAATTTCAACATCTTTAATTGGATCAACATTTCCAGACACATGAGTTATATTAGAATTTTCAAAACATCTAACTACTTCACATATTGCATCAACTTCTCTAATATGTGATAAAAATTTATTTCCTAATCCTTCTCCTTTTGAGGCTCCTTCAACTAATCCAGCTATATCTGTAAATTCAAAAGTTGCCGGAATAGTTTTTTTGGGTTTATATAAATTCTCTAGATAATTTAATCTTCTATCTGGAACAGTAACCATGCCAACATTTGGTTCGATAGTTGCGAATGGGTAATTGGCAGCGAGTATATTTTGTTTTGTTATAGCATTAAATAAAGTTGATTTACCAACATTTGGTAAGCCAACAATTCCTGCAGTTAAACTCATTATTCATCACCAATAAGTATTATAAGGTATTATAAGAAAAAAGTCTAGTTTTCACTAGATGTATTTTTATATAATATATCAATATCAACATATCCTTCTATACCATCTATTTTTCCATCATCACACATTTGCCACATAAAATATTCCCTATTATAATTTGTTTGATCAGTATAGTGTGCGAGCCATACTGGTGCTGTATGATATTTCCATATAGCATTTAGATAGTTTTTACTACCATATAAAACTCCTTTATAACCTGCTTTGTCTATAGTATCAATGAATGTATTAGCTATTTCATTTAAACCAAATATACTTAATTCCATTTGATTAAAAGCATCAAAACTTTCAAAATCAAAGACAATTGGTAAAGTTATGTCATAATTTTTGATCTGCTTGAGTATCCAATTAGCTTGTTTTTTGGCTTCTTTTTTGCTATCTGCATATGAATAAAAATAAATACCTACTTTTAATTTGTTCTTTAGAGCATTTTCAATATTTTGTTTAAAATATGGATCTAAAACATACTCGCCATTGGTTCCATTTTGTGATCCTACTCTAATCATGACAAATGAAGCTCCAGCCTGTTTAACTTTAGTAAAATCTACATCACCTTGCCATTTAGATACATCTATTCCTATTTCTGTATTATCAGTTTTATAGTTATTCAAAATATCATTAAAATCTGTATATGATGGTTCAGTGGGTTCTGAGTTTGTTTGAGGAGATTTATTTTCTTTTTGCATTGGTTCATAGACTGTAATTGTAAAATTCTTTTGAAATATATTACCACTACTATCTTCGGCTAGAAAGGTTAAAGGATAAGTTCCTGGAGTATTAACATCATATTGTCCTTCTATTTTGCATGATGGTTTGTCATCATAATTATCTACACAGATAATATCTTTAAGTAGGTTTAATTCTTCACCCAATTGTACATTATAGTTGTTATTTAACCAAACTAGTGGTTTTTCTTTATCAACTATATTTATTTCAAAGGTTCCTCTTCTTTTTTTATTATCTTTATTTTTATAAATAAACTCAATTTTTTGATGACCTGTTTTTTTTGTGTTGATTGTTGTGGTTTCTAATATTGGTCCTTCTATTTTTTCTATATAATCTTTAACATCTATATTAGTATACACTTCAGCTGTCAGGTCATTTTTTAAAGTAAATCCACTATTATCATCAACAATTCTATTGTTTAAATAAAGTATTAAAGTAATACTAATCACTATGATAATTACTATTATGAATATTATTTTTTTACTATTTTTTTTCATAAGTACTCCTTTTTATTTTAACGTTTTTAAAAGTGCTCCAACTATAAAGTTGGAGCAGTAGCTGTTGGTCCCAATGGTAAACCGATTACAAAGAAACCAATAACAATGATAAACCAAATTACTGCAAAAATTAAAGCTGTTGGTCTTAATAAGTTTAAGGTCCCAAATACCGTTATTTTATTACTTTGTTTATTATTATATTTTTCCAAGAAAGCTAACATAACTATAAAATATACAAAGAATGGGGTAATACCTTTTCCAACACTATCAGCGGCTTTAAAAATAAATTGAGTAAAGTCTGGGGTAATATTGGCTTTCATAAATAAAGGAACTAAAATAGGGGATGCTAATGTCCATTTTGTAATAGCATCTGGAATTAAGAAAGACATTATGATAATAACTAAGAACATTGTTACAATTAATGGAATGCCGGTAAATTCTAAATTACTCATAAATGATATCAACCAGGAAGCAACTACTGTTCCTAAATTGGTCCAGTTTAGTATGCTTACAAGTAATGAAGCAAAGAACATCAATATAAACATATATCCTAAATTATCAAACTCTTTTGATAATCCTACACTAAAATCATTAGTACTTTTAATATTTTTAGAAATAAAACCATATATTCCAGAACAAATCATCATTATTATTAAAAATACAAAAGCAAAGGCATCAATAAATGGGGCGTTGGGTCCAAGTAATTGAGCAACATAATCACTTTGACTATTATCTAACAAAATTCCTGAACCTGGTAAACCTGGAATGATAGTATAAAGAAATATTAACATTAAAACAATGAAAGCTATGGTACTGAAAAGTAATCCTTTTTTTGATATAACTAATTCATCATCTTCTTTTATAGATTCTTGGACTTTAGGTCTTAAAATATTCTCTATAATTATTGTTCCTACAATAGATAAGATAAAAGTGGCTGCTACCATGGCATAGGAATTTGACCAAGCATTAAATATATAGTTTTCGTCAACGTCAACTACAGCGGCTGCTTTAGTTAATAGTCCAAGTTGATAATCATCATAATTAAATACTAAACCTGCTCCATAACCCATACTGACTCCAATAAAGGCTGTAAGGATTCCCAGCATAGAGTTTCGGCCTAAATATTGATAGATTACAGCAGTTAATGGTAAAACTAAAATAAAACCGTATTCCCCTAGAAATGAAGAAATAATTCCAGCAAATAGGGTACAGAAAGTTACTACGCCTGGTTTTAATCTTCTTAAAGGAGTAAACATTGCTTTAAATAAACCGCTGGCTTTACCTATTGATACAGCCATCAATGATATTATTAAAAGAACTAGTGGTTCAAATGTTTTAAATGTATCAACTGGGGAAGAAAAGAAATATTTTAATCCTTCTTCAGAAAACACACTTCTAACTGTAACCATAGATGTTTCTAAACTTTGATTATTGATACTAGTAATTTCACCTTGAACTCCTAATATGGAACAGATTGTACTAATAATCATAATTAATATAGTTATAATAATTATTGTTATAACTGGACCTAATAGTATTTTCTTCTTCTTTTTCATTGCTGTCCTCCTTAAAGTTTTATGATTTTTTTTAATTTTTTATTAAATTCAATTCTAGGGAGCATTATACTTCTTCCACATCCTAAACATTTTATTTTAATGTCGGCACCTAACCTTGTTATTTCCCACTCATTATTTCCACATGGGTGGGCTTTTTTCATTATTACTATACTTCCTAATTTATATTCGTTCATCTTTAACATCAATTTTATTATAAGATAAGGTTAGGTTATTTGCTTCGGCTTCTTTTAATACTTCTTTTAAAAATATACGGTTAAATTCAAAATTTTTCATTGGTGCGACTTCTGCTTCAATACGATATACTACAGAATTGTTTGTTAACTCTTCAATTCCTAGAATTGTAATTGGCCTTTTTAAATAATTCACTTTTTTAGTTGCTCTATCAACAGCTGTTTTAAGTACTGTTTCTGCTTGTTCAATAGAATTATCATAAGATAAACCAACATCTATTACACATACTGCCGGCATAACGCTATAGTTAATAACCTCGTTTATATTTCTATTAGCTATTATTTTAACTTCACCGGTGTATGCTCTAATTTTAGTAATTTTCATACCTAAATATATTACATTACCTCTGAACCCTTTTATTTCAATGTTGTCTCCAACTTTAAATTGATCTTCAGCTAGTATATCAGCTCCACCAATAAAATCTTTTAACATATCTTGAAAAGCTAAACCAGCAACAGCTCCAGCAACTCCTAAAGAAGCAATTAAAGCTTTTGTGTCAACGCCCCATGTGGCTAATATCATAAGTAAAGCTATAACTAATACAATGTATTTTACAACATTTGTTAAAATAGTTAACAAAGTTAAAGCTTTTTTATTTGAATGATGTCTAGCCTGCCTCAAAAAAACTTTAGTTATTAATTGTTTGACAGCCATATAAAAAAGAAAGGCAAACAGTATAATACAGATTGTTGTGATTACTTCTTTGGTTAATATTTTTTCCATTTAGTTACTCCTTTATATTTAATATTTCTAATATTCTATTTAAATCTGCTGTATTTGTAAAGGATATTTCTATTTTTTTATCTTTAATTTTTACTTTAGTATCCAATTTTTCTCTTAATAAATCTTGCACATAGGAGTATTCATTATTTTTAGGTTTTCTAATTGTTTGATATTTTTTAGGAACATTTTCACTTTTTTCTTCTACATCTCTGACTGTTAAACCTTTTTCTGTAATATCTTCAGCCATTTTTACTATTTCATCTTTATTTTCTAATTTACTTAGGGCTCTAGCATGTCCCATAGTTAGTTTTCCTGTTGATACCATATCTTGTACTTCTCCTGGAAGTCTAAGTAATCCTAACATATTAGTTACATGGCTTCGGCTTTTACTCACTTTTTTAGCTAATTCTTCTTGGGTTAAGTTCAATTTTTCAATTAAACTTCTATAGGCTTTAGCTTCTTCTAAGGCATTTAAATTTTCTCTTTGTAAATTTTCAAGTAAAGCTATTTCAGCCATTTTATCATCACTAATTTGTCTTATTATAGCTGGAATAGTTTCTTTTCCAGCTATTTTACTAGCTCTTAGTCTTCTTTCTCCAGCAATAACATCATATCCTTTGATACTTTTTTTAACTATTATTGGCTGGAAAACCCCATTTTCTTTGATTGAAGAAGCTAGTTCATTTAAGGCTTCTTCATCAAATATTGTTCTAGGTTGATATGGGTTTGGTCTCAAATCGTCAATGTTTAATTCAACTATTTCTTCATGTTTGGTATCTTCATAAATGTTTTTTTCAAAATCACTCACATTATTGACATTTAAGTTATCTAAATCAAATAATTGTTCTAGGCCTTTACCTAGGGCTCTTCTATTTTCCATTTCTTAAAATCACCTCTTTAGCTAAGTTTATATATGCTTCGGCACCACGACTTTTTGGATCATAGTTAATTATTGGTTTTCCATGACTTGGTGCTTCAGACAATCTAACTAATCTTGGTATTATTGTGTCATATACTCTTTCTTTAAAATAACTTTTGATATCTTGAACGACTTCCAAACCTAAATTAGTTCTATTATCTAACATTGTTAATAAAACTCCTTCGATATCTAAAGTTGGATTTAATGTTTTTTGGGCCAACATAATTGAATTTAATAATTGCATTATTCCTTCTAAAGCAAAGAATTCACACTGAACTGGAATGATTACTGAATCTGAGGCAGTTAATGCATTGGTTGTTAATAGTCCAAGTGATGGAGGACAATCAATGATTATATAATCAAACATTTGCTTTGCTTCTTCTAATTTTATTTTTAATTGTCTATTTTTAGAAAATTCAGGATCCATTCTGGCTTTTTCAGCTAATTCTAAATCAGCTCCTGCTAAACTGATTGTAGCTGGAATGATATATAAATTTTTAAATTTTGTTTTCTTTATTACATCTTTTAAATCAGCTGAATCAACTAATAAATCATATATACTCTTTTTTATATCTCCTTTGTCAATTCCTAAACCTGTTGTACTATTTCCTTGAGGATCTAGATCAATAAGTAATGATCTTTTACCTAAGTAGCCTAAAGAGGCAGCTAAATTGATACTAGAAGTTGTTTTACCAACTCCACCTTTTTGATTGACAAGTGCGATTGTTTTTCCCATTTATACCACCAGTTTCTACATTTATAACTATATACATTTTAACACATTGTGTAAAATAAATCTATGGTTAAAATTTAATTGTCTAAAAAACAC
>CALVID010000042.1 GCA_944329355.1 uncultured Bacilli bacterium | reverse complement strand
TGAAACTTTTTATCTTAGTGTTTTTCTGTTGTATTAATTCTTCGCTATTTTAGAGTTTTGATATGTTTCACATGAAACATTGTATCTTAGTGTTTTTCTGTTGTATTAATTCTTCGCTATTTTAGAGTTTTGATATGTTTCACGTGAAACATTGTATCCTAGTGTTTTTCTGTTGCATTTATTCTTCACTATTTTAGAGCTTTAATATGTTTCACGTGAAACATTATTTAATTTTCTGAATTTTCTTCAGAAGTATCTTTATCAAGTAATGCAATACTACTTACTGATTGATTTTCTTTTAAATGAATTAATCTTACACCTTGGGCAACTCTGCCAGTAGTTGAAATTTGTTCTATTGGAAGTCTTATAATTATTCCACTATTTGTAATAATCATAAGATCTTCATGTCCTTTAACAATTTTAAATGAAACTATATTTCCGTTTTTGTCAGTTATATTTAGAGCTTTTACTCCTTTGCTTCCGCGATGAGTCATGCGGTATTCTGCTATATTGGTGCGTTTACCATATCCTTTTTCTGTTACAACTAAAATTTGTTCGTCAGGGTTTGCTATTTCACAACCAACACATTTACCATCACCTAGATCGATTCCTTTTACACCTGAAGCTGTTCTACCCATTATTCTAATTTCTTGTTCGTTGAATCTTATCATACGTCCATTTGAAGCAGCTATTACTATTTCGTTTTCCCCAGTTGTCTTTTTTACTGAAATTAGTTGATCATTTTCTTTTAATGAAATGGCTATTTTTCCACTTTTTCTAATATTTTCAAATTCTGACAAAGCTGTTCTTTTAATTAATCCTTTTTGTGTACAAAAAACAATATTGTTATTTTTTTCTTCTTGTCTTATTTTAAGCATTGCTGTTACTTCTTCATCTTTTTCAAATGGTAAAATATTAACTATTGGTATTCCTTTAGATTGTCTACTGTATTGTGGAATTTCATATCCTTTAATTCTATATGCTTTACCTTTATTAGTAAAGAACATTAGATAATCGTGAGTAGTCATTGATATTAGTTTTTCCACAAAATCGTTTTCATTAGTTGTCATTCCTTTAATACCCACTCCACCACGATTCTGAGTTTTATATGTTTCGCTAGTCATACGTTTGATATAACCTTTGTTGGTAAGGGTAACAACTATGTTTTCCACAGGTATAAGTGATTCATCTTCAATATAGTCGATTGCTGTCATATCAATGTTTGTACGTCTTTCATCACCATACTTATTTTTAATTTCTAACATTTCGTTTTTAATTATTTCTAATACTTTAGCTTCTGAGGCAAGTATTTCTTTATAATATTTAATTTTCTCTAGTAAATCTTTTAATTCGTTTTCTATTTTATCTCTTTCTAAACCAGTTAGTCTACGTAATTTTAATTCTAATATAGCTTCAGCTTGGATTTCTGTTAAGTTATATTTTTCAATTAATTTACTTTTGGCTTCAGTATCTGTTTTAGCATCTCTAATAATTTTAATAAAATCATCAATGTTATCTAAAGCAATTTTATATCCTTCTAAAATATGAACTCTTTTTTCGGCTTTATCTAAGTCAAATTTTGTTCTTCTTATGATTACTTCTTTTTGATAGTCAATATATTTAGAAATTATATCTTTTAAACCTAATGTCCTTGGGGTATTGTTATCAAGCATTAATAGAATTATTCCATAAGTTGTTTGGAATTGTGTATGTTTATATAAGTTATTTAAAACAACTTGTGGATTGGCATCTTTCTTTAAAGTAATTGTTATTTTTATACCGTCTTTTAGGTCTGTGTGATAGTCTGCAATACCATCAATTACTTTGGTATGTACCAATTCTGCAACTTTATCTTTTAAATCTGATGTATTAACACCATATGGGACTTCATCTACAATAATATAATGGCGACCGTTTTTTTCTTCAATTGTAGCCTTACTTCTTATTGTTATTGTTCCTCGACCTGTTTCATAAGCTTTTTTAATACCACTATTTCCTAATATAGTAGCACCAGTTGGAAAGTCTGGTCCTTTAATATATTTCATTAACCCGTCTGTATCAATGTCTGGGTTGTCAATATAAGCAATACAACCATCAATTACTTCACTTAAGTTATGTGGTGGTATATTTGTAGCCATACCTACAGCTATTCCCATAGTTCCATTAACTAAAATGTTTGGAAATCTTGAAGGTAATATTTCAGGTTCTTTTTCTGATTCATCAAAGTTTGGTACGAAATCTACAGTATTTTTATTAATATCTCTTAATAATTCTAAAGAAATTTTAGATAATCTAGATTCTGTGTAACGCATGGCTGCAGCTCCATATCCTTCTATGTTTCCAAAGTTTCCATGGCCATCTACTAGCATATATCTATAACTAAAATCTTGAGCCATACGAACCATGGCTTCATATATACTTGAGTCGCCATGTGGGTGGTATTTTCCCATTACATCTCCGACAATACGAGCACTTTTCTTATGTGGTTTATCAGGAGTATAGCCAGATTCATACATAGAGTATAAAATTCTTCTATGTACTGGTTTTAACCCATCTCTTAAATCTGGCAAAGCACGCGATTTAATAACACTCATAGCATATTCAATAAATGAACTTTCTATTTCATTTACTATGTTATTTTCTTCTAATCTATCTCTTGTGTGATCCATAGGTTACCTCCTTATACGTCTATTGTTTCGGCGTAAGCACCGTTTTCCTCAATAAACTTTCTTCTTGGGGCGACTTCTTCACCCATTAATTTTGAAAACGCTTCATCTGCTGCCATAACATCATCTAAAGTTATTTGTCTAAGGACACGCGTATTTATATCCATGGTTGTCTCATTTAATTCTTCTGCATCCATTTCACCTAATCCTTTCATACGCATAATATCATATTTTGTATTTGCATTTAAGGATGCTAGATATGAATCTCTTTCTTCTTCGTTTAAGACATATTTAATAGTTTTTCCATGTTTTATACAGAAAAGCGGTGGCTGAGCAGCATATACATGTCCAGCTTCTATTATTGGTCTAAAGAAACGATAAAATAAGGTTAATAATAATACTCTAATATGTGATCCATCAACATCAGCATCTGTCATAATAATTATTTTGTGATATCTTAGTTTCTTTAAATTAAATTCTTGACCTATTCCTGTACCAAATGCTGTTATAATTGTTCTTATTTCTTCATTTGATAAAGCTCTATCTAATCTTGCTTTTTCCACATTTAAAATTTTTCCTCTTAATGGTAAAATTGCCTGCGTCATTGAATCTCTACCTTTGATAGCTGAACCTCCAGCAGAATCTCCTTCGACTAGGAATATTTCACATTTAGCTGGATCTTTATCTTTACAATCGACAAGTTTTCCACCAAAATTTATAACATCTAGATCACTTTTTCTTCTAGTTAATTCCCTGGCTTTTTTAGCAGCAACTCTCGCACGGGCAGCTGTCATGTTTTTTTCCACAATAATTTTTGCTTCATCAGGATTTTCTAATAAATATCTTTCAAAACCTTCTGAAAAGACTTTGTCGGCTAGTTTTCTTACTTCAGAATTTCCTAATCTTCCTTTGGTTTGGCCTTCAAATTGTGGGTTTGGATGTTTACATGATACAATCATAGTTAAACCTTCCTTAACATCATCACCACTTAAAGAATCATCTTTCTCTTTTAATAATCCTGTTTTTCTAGCATAGTTGTTGATTACTCTTGTTAAGGCTCTTCTTACTCCTTCTTCGTGAGTTCCTCCATCATGGGTATTTATATTGTTGACGAAAGAGTATATATTACTAGTATAACCAGTATTATATTGCATAGCTACTTCAAAAAATACTCCTTCATCTTCTCCTTCTAAGTGAATAATATCATTTTGAATTGGAGTTTTATTTTTATTCAAATGCTTAACGTATTCACTAATACCTCCTTCATAATGAAAAGTTTCTCCTGTAGTATCTTCTTCATCTCTATCATCTCTTAAAGTTAATTTTAAACCTTTGTTTAAGAATGCAAGTTCTCTAGTTCTGACTTTCAATGTTTCATAATCAAATATATCAGTATCAAAAATATCAGCATCTGGCTTAAAAGTTACAGTGGTTCCTGTTCTATTAGGATCACAATCACCAACGACAGTTAATTTTTGATCAATATGTCCACCATCTTTAAACTTTGCTTCATATATTTTTCCGTCATGGTAAACAGTTACAATAGTCCAACTAGATAAAGCATTAACAACTGAAGCACCTACACCGTGGAGTCCACCGGATACTTTATATCCCCCTCCACCGAACTTTCCACCAGCATGAAGAACGGTATAAACTGTCTCGACTGTTGAAAGGCCTGTTTTTGGATGAACTCCAACGGGTATTCCACGGCCATTATCTTTTACAGTAATAGAGTTACCTTTATTAATAACAATTTCAATAGCAGTACAATAACCTGCTAAGGCTTCATCAATACTATTATCAACTATTTCCCATACTAGATGATGAAGTCCTTTAACATCCGTTGTTCCAATATACATTCCTGGTCTTTTTCTAACAGCTTCTAGGCCTTCTAAAACTTGAATATCGGATACATCATAGTGTTCATTATTTTCGTTCATTTTTACACCTCTATTTCCTTTATTTGTCCATTATCTATATGGATAAGTTTAGCTTTGGTTAGGAGTTCTTTATCAATGCTATCTAAATCTGTTGTAGTAATTATTACTTGCATATCTTTATCAATGTGTTTTAATAAATTATTTTTCTTCTTATTATCTAAGTCGCTAAAAACATCATCAAGTAAGATAATTGGACTTGTGTGTTTAAAGTCTTGAAAAATTTCTATTTCAGATAATTTTAAGGCTATTACAGCCATTTTTTGCTGTCCCTGAGAGCCAAACTCTTTTAAGTTGTTATCTTCTAAGTTGAAAGTAAAATCATCTCTATGAGGGCCATATAATGTCGATTTTAGCCTTATTTCTTTTTCTAAGTGATTATTATAAGCATCTTCTAAAACTTGTTTTATGTTTTCTTTATCAAAATTTTCTAATTCTATTGACGGAACATATTTAATGTTAAAGCCTTTTAAACCAGTAATTTCTTCATAAATAGGTGGACAAATTTTATTTAATTTTTCCACAAACTTATTTCTCATTTGATAAATAAAGATACTTTTATTCACTAAATAATCAGTTAGAATATGAAAATAACTTAAATCAATAGGTATGTTTTGATTTAATTCTTTTAGATATTCATTTCTGATTTTTAAAAGTTTATTAAAATCATTTAAGGCACTATAATAATTAATAGATAATTGAGATAATTCAAGATTAAAATATTTTCTTCTTTCTCCAGGTGAACCTTTAATCAAATTTAAATCTTCAGATGAAAAAATTATGACATTCATCTTTTCTATGTAGTCGGTATTTTTGGTGATGATTTTGTCATCAATTTTGATTTGTTTCTTAGTTTTGCTTAAATCTATTTCTAGATTGTAAGGTAAATCTTTAATTAATTTACCTTTTACTATAGCTGTTTCTTCACCTGATTTAATTAAATTATCAGAAGTAAATGTTCTATGTGAGGTGGTAAAACCTAACAAATATATACTTTCTAATAGGTTAGTTTTACCTTGACCATTCTCACCATAAATAATGTTTATTTTATCATTTAATTCTAAATTCAAAAATGTATAATTTCTAAAATTTTGAATATTGAGTGTTTTTATGATCATGTTTTACCTCACTACCTATTTTTATGCTATTAATTTTAAAATTATAGTCTTTAGCATACTCCTATACCTCATAACCATTATATCACAAAATAGGCTTTAAAACGCAAAAATAGACGAAATTAGGTCTATTTTTGTTATAATTGTGCTTCATTTTTACGACTTTTTAATATTAACAATAATTTTGTAGCTCTAAGCATTTGATTTTCAAATGATTCATATGATACTGGAACATCAATTTTTTGTTTGTTATCAAAAATTAGTTGAACTTTATTGCCTTGTTTTGTATATTCTCTAATATTGTTTAGAGCTATCCAAGTACAATGACTATTTTCATATGACAATGTTGGAAAAAATATTATTTCTCTAGTTTCTTCAATTATTATTGGCAGTTTATATTTACTACCTAATGAATATTTTGAACCATTTAATCTTCCTTTAAATGAGCTACCATAATACGAACAACTATTTTCAATGATTTTTTGAATTGGTAACATTACAGAAAAATGGTTTTGCTTTTCAATTATTATGGTGGAAAAGTCGTCTTTTGGTATAAGTGCACATGTAGAAGCATTAATTTCATATTCTTCTTTTATCATAAATCCTCCTTCGTCTTTAAAAGACAACTTTCTTATACTCATATATTCAGTCGATTTTTGTTAGTTTTTGTCGATTAACATTATTTTTTTAAAAAAAAGAACTTTTAGTAAGTTCTAATTGGTAAAATTAATTGAATTAAATCATCACTTAAAGCATTTTTTATAATTATAGGTTTAATTTCTCCATTGAACATTAATTCTATTTCATTTGATTCTAATGCTTTGATTGATTCCATCATAAATTTAGAGTTAAAAGCAATTTTTATTTCATTTTCGTTATTTTTTGTAACGTTTATTTTTTCTTCAACATTTCCTATTTCTGGTATATTGGAAGATATAATAGCTGTGTTATTTTTGGTTTCAAATTTTATGGTATTTTTATCACTTTCATTTGTTAAAAGTGATGCTCGATCAATAGCACTATATAAATCATCATATTTTACTTTCATAGTTAGTTCAAATGTTTCTGGTATTAGCTTAGAAGTGTCTGGATATGTACCACTTATTAATCTTGTCATCATATTTATTTGACCAAATTTAAAGACAACTTTATTAGCAAATATGTGCATTTCTAAATCTTCTTCATCATCATTCATTAATTTTACTAATTCATTTAAGTTTTTAGTTGGAATAATCATATTAGAATTTTCCACAGCTTTATTATCTAAAGTAATTTTTTTAACTGCTAATCTATAAGAATCAGTAGCTGTACATTCTAAAGTATTTCCTTCTATTTTAAAATTAATACCTGTTAGTACTGGCCTTGTTTCACTTACTGAAGTGGCAAAGGCTGTTTGATTTATAATAGTTTTAAATAATTTTTGATTTAAAATAATAGGATTTTGGTTAAATTCTAAATCTAAATCAGGAAATTCATTAACATTACTACAATTTAAAGTGAATGATGAATTATCAGTTGTTATATATAATTTTGAATCAATAACTTCTTCTAAATTTATTATTTCATCTGGTAATTTTCTAACTATTTCATATATGTATTTACCTGATACGACTATTTCACCTTTATTATCAATTTTTTCAATATCTTTTTTATCTATGAAAGTTTTTATTGATATTTCACTATCAGTACTCATTAAATATAGTCCTTCATCAGTTAGTTCAAATTTTATACAATTTAAAATAGGTCTTAAATTTTTTGTTGATATTCCTCTTATAACATAGTTTAAGTGTTCTATAAGAATGTTTTGTTTTATTTCTAATTTCATATTTTTCCTCCTAATTTTATTATTAATTAATTATTTTTTATTATTAATGTGAATAAGTGTGGAAAAGTACAACTTTACACTGAAAAATAACATTATTTTACATGTGGATAAATTGTTGAAAAAGTTTTATTATGCACTATTTTATTTGATTAATTATTTTTGAAATTTCTACTTCTAAATTTTTATCTTTTTTTAATTCTCTTTTTATTTTTGCTACTGAGTGCATAACTGTCGTGTGATCTTTACCACCAAATTCACTTCCTATTTTAGGTAGTGATTCTTTTAAATGGATTCTACAAATATACATACCTATTTGTCTTGGAACAGCAATTTTTGATAATCTTTTTTTTGATTTGATATCTTCTACTGTAATATTGTAATTGTTAGCTACTAATTGAATTACTTGGTCTATTTTGTTTCTTGATATAATATTTTTTCCTATGTAGTCTTTTAGAGCTTCAATTGCTAGTTCTAAGGTTATTTCAGAACCATTCATTATAGTAGCATATGCGAAGACTCTAGTCAAAGCACCTTCTAATTTTCTTATATCAGTGGTGCAGTTATTTGCTATGTATTCTTTAACTTCTTCTGGGACAAAGCTACCGATACCTTGAGCTTCTATTTTTTTATCTAATATAGCCATTCTAAGTTTAAAATCTGGAGGTAGTATATCTATTGTTAATCCCCAGTTAAATCTTGTTCTTAGTCTATCTTCAAGTTTTTTTAAGTCATCTGGAGATCTATCTGATGAAATTATTATTTGTTTATTTTGGGTGTGTAATTCATTAAATGTATTGAAAAATTCTTGTTGAGTTTTACTGGCAATTTCTAGGTATTGAATATCGTCTATCATTAAAACATCTATATCTCTATATTTTCTTTTAAAGTTATCCACAGCTTTAAAATTACTTGTTTCATTTCTTCTATATATATTCAGAAAATCGTCGACGAATTTTTCACTTGTTACATATAGGACTTTTTTATTTGATGTAGCCATGATGTAATTACCTATAGCGTGCATAAGGTGGGTTTTTCCTAAACCACTACTACCATATATAAATAAAGGATTGTACATTGCACCTGGTTTTTCCGCTACAGCTAGCCCTATGGCTTTGGCAAATTTATTACTTTCGCCAGATATAAAATTGTCAAATGTGTATTTATTATCTAAGCCACTTTCAAATATTGCTTCATTGTTTTCTTCTATTTTAGTTTTTGGTTTATCTTCATTAATTTCATCTGGTGTTACATATTTAAATTTGAAGATAGATCCAGTAACTTCCATAAATGTTTCTTTAATAATTTCACCATAGTTTTCTTTTAAATGTTTTTTATGAACATCCAGTGGAACTTCTACTATGGCATACTCATTATTTAAATCAATTAGTTTAGTGTCTTGAAACCATGTTTGAAATAATACTGGTTTTAATTTGATTTCAATTTTAGATAAAAAAACGGAC
>CALVID010000041.1 GCA_944329355.1 uncultured Bacilli bacterium | reverse complement strand
TTAATATATTGCCACCTAAATCATTTATGAATTAGGTGATTTCTTTTATATTAGAGTTATAAATAATATCGATAATAAAAAGAAGATAATAAACATTTGGGCTGTGATTAAGAAGTCTTTCTTACTCATTATATAAGCCTCCCTTCATGTTGAGGTGTGCAAGCACTCTTTTAATGAATGTTCCTTGAATTTATTATAACATAAAGTTAACATGTTTGCAAGTTGTTTATTTAAGTTTATGAGGTGGTATATGAAAAGTGTGGGAATTATTTGTGAATATAATCCTTTTCATAACGGTCATTTATATCATATAAAAAAAATCAAAGAATTATATCCTGATTATGTGATTATAGCAGTTATGAGTGGTAATTTTACACAAAGAGGAGATTTTAGTTTAATAGATAAGTGGGGAAAAACTGAAGTGGCGTTAAATTATGTAGATTTAGTTATTGAGCTACCTTTTGTTTTTGCAACGCAGGCTGCAGATATTTTTACTAAAGCCAGTTCCGATATTTTAAACGAATTGAAAGTTGATGCTTTCGTTTTTGGTAGTGAGAGTGCGGATATAAATAAGTTAAAAGAAATTGTTGAGGTTCAAAAGAAAGAAGAATATAATCTTAAAATCAAAAACTATTTAGATAAAGGATTTAACTACCCTACTAGTTTGGCTAAGGCTTTAAAAGATTTTGGAATTATATTAAAAAATAATCCTAATGATTTGTTGGGTATTGGTTATATTAGAAATTTAAGAAATGTCCAGGTTACGGCAATCAAAAGAACCAATGATTATCACAGTTTAGAATTAAAAAATATTTCTAGTGCGACTGGTATTAGAGAAGCTTTAAAAAAAGGAATTAATATTAAAAAATATGTTCCTGATAAAAGTTATGAATGTTTAAAAGATTTACATTTTTGGAATGATTATTTTGATTTACTTAAATATAAGATATTAAGTTCTGATGATTTGAGTATATATCAAACTGTTGATGAAGGTATTGAAAATAAAATCCGAAAAAACATTTTAAAAGCTCACAATATAGATGAATTAATCAAATTAGTTAAATCTAAACGATATACATATAATAAATTAAAAAGAATGTTTTTACACATTCTGTGTTCTTTTACTAAAGAAGAAGCTAAAAGATGTCTAGAATTACAATATATTAGAGTTTTAGGCTTTAATGATCAAGGTAGGAAGTATTTGAATAGCATCAAAAAAGAATGCAAGTTACCTATTGTTTCTAATTATGATAACTCTTTTGAAATAATGCAGATTGAAAATAGAGTATGCAATATTTATAATATTAAAAAAGATGACTTTATAGAAGAATATAAGCACAAACCTATAATCTTCTAGTCATCTTTTATATTGTATCAATTTTCAAGAAATTAGTTGTTTTTACTTGATGCATTCTTGGGAATCCACCAGTTACAATAACAATATCACCATTTTGCAGATCCATAAATTTAGCTGTTTCTTTTTTACTATAGTCTATTAATTCTTCTAAAGAATTATAATGTTTGACAATTACTGGTGATACACCGTAATTAAGGGCTAGTGCTCTAGCAACTTTATCATCTGGACAGGCAGCTACTATTTGTGATTTTGGTTTTAAAGTACTAATTAATTTAGCACTATAACCACTAGTTGTAGCAGCGATAATTACTTTGACTTTTAAAAGATTAGCACTTTCGACTACATTGTGAGCAATAGCACTTGGAATATTATTTTCTTTAGCATATGATTTTTGATTAGCATAATCATAATATCTTTCAGCAGTTTCACAAGTTTCAGCCATATATTTCACAGCATCTGCTGGATGTTTTCCAATAGTTGTTTCACCAGATAACATAACAGCATCTGTTCCATCTAATACAGCGTTAGCCACATCAGATATTTCAGCACGAGTTGGACGGCTACTTGTATACATAGAAGCAAGCATTTCTGTAGCCACAATAACTGTTCTACCTTTTTGTCGGCATTTTTCAATTATTTCTTTTTGTAAGATAGGCAAGCTATTCATTGGCATTTCTACACCCAAATCACCACGAGCGACCATAATACCATCACTAGCTTCAATAATCTCGTCTATATTTTGAATAGCAGTATGACTTTCTATTTTTGAGATTATCTGCATATCTTCTCTACTATGTTCTTTTAAAATTTCTCTAACTGCTAAAACATCTTCCTTAGAACTAACAAAAGATAGAGCTAAAAAATCGCCATCATGTTTACAAGCATAAATGATATCTTCTTTATCTTGTGGGCTAATAAAATCTAAATTTAATTGAACTCCTGGAACATTAATACTTTTTCTACTACCCAATACTCCTCCATCAATAATTTTACATTCAATACCATTTGATAGTTTTTTAGTTACTTCTAATCTCATCAAACCATCTTCTAATAAAATAGTACTCCCAACTTCAATACTATCTAAAGCATCTTTATAATTAACGGTAATAGCTTCTTCAGTACCTAGAATATCATCTTTAACTAGTTTAATTGTTTTTCCTTCAATTAAGTTGATTTTATCATTTGTCATATTTCCTGTTCGAAAATCCGGACCTTTTGTATCAAATAAAACGGCAATATATGAGCCTAATTCTTCATTAGCTTTTTTCACTAAATTTAAAACATTACTTTTTTCTTCTTCAGTGGCATGAGAAAAGTTGATTCTAGCAACATTCATGCCATTTAATACCATTTGTTTAAATGTTTCATATTTGGCACTGCTTGGACCAATTGAACAAATTATTTTTGTTTTTTTCATAGTTATCTCTCCTTTTGGCACTTTGTACAATAATAAGTTCCTCGTCCGCCAACATTTATTTTAGTTATTTTTGAATGGCAAATGGGACACTCCTGTTTGGTGTGAACTAGTAAATGGTTTTGAAATCTGCCATGTACTCCTTCGCTAGATTCATAACTTTTTACTGTTGTTCCACCGTCTTCTATGGCTTTTTCTAGAACTTCTCTTGTAAAATTAATAATCTTTTGACACTCCTTATTTGTCAATGTAGATGCATCTGTTTTTGGATTTATTTTAGATAAAAAGAGAATTTCGTCAGCATAAATATTTCCAATGCCGACAATTATAGATTGATCTAATAGTTCTGTTTTAATTGGCTTTTTATGAAATTTTTGTTTTAAATATGATGGTGTTAATGATGTATCCCATGGTTCTAATCCTAATTCAGATAATGGTTTTTGCTTAAACACATTGTCTTTTTTTAACAAAAACATTTTCCCAAATTTTCTTGTATCATGGTATCTTAAATCTGTTTTATCAGAAAAATGGAATATAACGTGCTGGTGCTTTTCTAAAGGGTCATCCGTTTTTCTAATGTAATATTTTCCTTCCATTCTTAAATGACTTAACAAATAGTAATCATCTAGTTCAAACATCAACCATTTGCCACGTCTTTTAATATCGTGAATTACTTGATTTTGAATTTGCTTTTTAAATTCAGATATGGTTGGATAGGCTATTATATTATCCCAATAGATAGAAGCTGATAATATTTCTTTGTTTTTGACTTCTTTTAATAAGGCTTTTTTTACAGTTTCGACTTCAGGTAATTCCGGCATTAACTACCACCTACTTCTCTTTATATTTTGCTTCAATAATTATTTTACCTTTTTTAGTATGCTTTTTTTTGAAATATGGTTTTACTGATTTATAGACTATATATATTATCCAGCATATAGCTAAGAATAATAAGATATATAAGAAAATATGTGCTAAAAAAAATAAGATAATTATTCCTAAAATAAATAGTAAAACTTGTTTTACATTAATGTTCAAAAAAATCACCTTATAAATTATAACATGCTTTTAGTGTCATTTCAACTTTAAATTAGGTGGTCAGAGAAAAAGAGTTAAATGTTCAAAAGAATATATTCATATAAGAAAATATTCATTAAAATTATGGATTTTATTACTTAAATTTTTGTTATAAATTCTTTTTAAGATATATTTATCTATTTCTATAAAATCTTTGAAAATTTCCCATTGTAATACATAATATTGTTAATTACATTATATACTAAACTATATTATTTAACAATCTGGGTTTTGTAAAAAAATAAATCTAAAAATGGTTGATTCATAAAAATACTTCTATTGACTAAAAAAAATTTACATGATAGAATTAAGTTAGTAAATCGATGACAAAGAATAGTAATATGAAGTTGATTTTATAAGAGAGTTAGTGGTTGGTGAGAACTAGCAAATGACTTTATATGAATCTACTTTGGAGAGAAGTTAAAAACTTCCGGGATGACCGTTATCATAATTAAGACAGCCGTATAGGATGGTACCGTATTGCATATACTCCTAACAATAGGCTGTTTTTGCTTTAATAGGAGGTGTTTGGGTTATGAATAATTGGTTAAAATACTTTACAAAAGAAGAAATTGCGGGCTTTAGAGATGCTAAAAATTTATATGGAAAGGCCTATTTGATTTGCGAAAAGGTTTTTGCCGGAAAAAATCATTCTTCGGGAATTCCTTATATGGATCATTTAGTAGCTGTGGCTAATGATTTTTCTGATGATAAAGCAAAGGTAATCGCTTTACTTCACGATATTATAAAGGAAACTGAAATTAGTGCAAATGATTTAAATTATATTGGTTTTCCTAGCGATATTGTAAAAGCAGTGATCTTGATGACTAGAGAGAAAGATGAATCTTATGATGCTTTTATAAATCGAATGATAAACAGTAATAATAATATGGTCATTCAAATAAAAAAATCGGATTTAGAAAAAAATATGGATATAAATAGTTTTACTGATGTTTCAGATGATTATTTGACTAAAATTGACTTAAAATATAAGCCACAGTACGAAAAGATTTTGGGCTATTTAGGCGACTTAGAAAAGGAGAATTAAAAATGATAGACATTAAATTAATACGCGAAAATAAAGATTTAGTTAAGGAAAATATTAAAAAGAAGTTTCAAGATAAGAAACTTCCTTTAATTGACGAGATATATGAACTCGATATAAAATGTAGAGAAGCCAAAGGTAAAGGTGATGCGCTTAGAAAAGAAAAAAACGAAAAAAGTGCTTTAATCGGATCTTTAATGCGAGAAGGCAAAAAAGATGAGGCTATGAAAATTAAAGAGGAAATTAGTAAGTATGGTGATAAAATACTAGAACTAGAGAAAGAAGAAGAGAATCTAAGAACTAAAATTCATGATGATATGATGGTTATCCCAAATATTATGGATCCTTCTGTACCTATTGGTGAAGATGATTCTAAGAATGTAGAATTAGAAAAGTTTGGTGAACCGGTTATTCCTACATTTGAAATTCCGCATCATGCAGATATTTGTGCAAAACTTAATGGTTTAGATAAAGAAAGTGCGGGAAGAACAAGTGGTAATGGTTTTTATTATTTGATGGGTGATGTGGCTAGATTACATTCTGCTATGTTAAGTTATGCGAGAGATTTTATGATTGATAAAGGGTTTATTTACTGTATTCCTCCATTTATGATTAGAAGTGATGTAGTGAATGGCGTTATGAGTTTTGAGGAAATGGATGCAATGATGTATAAGATTGAAGGCGAAGATTTATATTTAATAGGTACTTCTGAGCATTCTATGATAGGTAAATTTCAAGGTCAAATTATTAAAGAAGAAGATCTTCCTATAACTTTAACTTCTTATTCTCCTTGTTTTAGAAAAGAAGTTGGTGCTCATGGAATTGAAGAACGCGGGTTATATAGAGTTCATCAATTTGAAAAGCAAGAAATGGTGGTTTTATGTAAACCTGAAGATGGTATGAAATTTTACGATAAAATGTGGAAATATACGGTGGAATTTTTTAGAAGTTTAAATATTCCCGTTAGGACTTTAGAGTGTTGTAGTGGTGATTTAGCTGATTTAAAAGTTAAATCTTGTGATGTGGAGGCATTTAGTCCTAGACAAAATAAGTATTTTGAGGTTGGATCTTGTTCAATACTCGGAGATGCTCAAGCTAGAAGACTTGGTATTAGGATGAAAACTAAAAATGGTAATGAATATGTTACTACTTTAAATAATACTGTTTTAGCTACTCCTCGTGGTTTAATTGCATTTTTGGAAAACAATGTTAATGAAGATGGTTCAGTTAATATTCCAGAAGCTTTAAGGCCTTATATGGGGGGAAAAGAAAAATTAATACCTAAGATTTAATTTCAAATTATTTTTAAAATAATAGTTTTTTACAATAAAAAGAGGAAATTCTCCATTTAAATTGTATTTTATATGTGAAAGGGGGAATTTCCTTTGTTTTATTTAATAGAACAAATAAAATTTATTATTTATGTTATTTGGGAATATTTCGATTATAAATCAAGATAAATGACTATCTCCATTTGTATAATCAATAGTTATTCCATCTTGAACATTATAGATATAAATGTTGAAACAAATATCATTACATTTATCTTCAACTGAGCTGGCCTCTATTTGTATACCACTTGCTAAAAGATTGTTACCTTCATAAATTGGGGTTACTCTGTATAATACATGGTTATTTGTTTCATCTATGTAGTTGGCAATTTCATTTTCAAACTCTAACATTGCACCTGTATTTGTTTGTCTAGTACAGGTAATTAAATTTTGTTCATTTGCATTTTCACCGGTTAGTTGATAACCTATTAAATGACACCTATTATATAAATATTTACCACTAACAATATCGTATTTTATAGTGTGCCATCCAGTTGGTTTTATCATTCCAATTGATCCTCTTTCTTCTGTTGGCATTGTTTCTTTACCAACTTTAGCAAATGCTACTCCTGCCCTGTTTAAATAATCTAGTTTACTATAATTTTCAAATATTTCTTTATTATAATCTGTTTCTTTAAAGTTTGGTTTATTATTGTTAATTTCGATATAAGCCTTTCCTTGATATTTTGGAATATTTTCTAATTTATAGGTTTCCTCTTTGAAGAGTGGCTCAGTCATAAAAGTTTTAATTTCATTTTGATATGCTACTGCAAGAAAGACAATAATTGTTAAAACTGTGATTAAGATGTTTCTTTTTTTTGTTTTTCTTTTTGCCATTATTTTGCCTCAGCCCAATTCTTACCATAATTAATGTCAATTTCCAATGGTACACTAAGTTCATATACGTTGTCCATGATGTCTGTAACAATTTGCTTTAATTTTTCCAATTCTTCTTTTGGTACATCAAAAATCAATTCATCATGAACTTGAATTATCATTTTTGTTTTTAATTTATTATCTTTCAAAGCTTTATATACTTTAACCATAGCTAATTTGATTATATCAGCTGCAGTTCCTTGAATTGGTGTATTTAAGGCTATTCTTTCTCCACTTTGTCTAATTGTATATACTGTATTTTTTAATTCAGGAATATTACGTTTTCTGTTAAACATTGTAGTAACATAACCTTTTTCTTTAGCGTGAGCTATAGAATTATCCATATATTCTTTAATTCCTGGATAAGTTTCTAAATAAGTGTCTATAAATTGTTTAGCTTCGACAGCTTTTATACCAATGTTTTCTCCTAAGCCAAAACTACTTATACCGTAAATAATACCAAAGTTTACAGCTTTTGCAACTCTTCGCATTTCACTGGTTACAAGTTCCATAGGTATTTTAAAAATATCACTTGCTGTTTTAGCATGAATATCTAATTTGTTTTTAAATGCTTCTTTTAAGGCTGGAACGTCAGCCATATGTGCTAAAACGCGAAGTTCAATTTGAGAATAATCAGCACCTAAAATATAGTCATAATTTGGGACAAAAGCTTTTCTTATCGATCTACCATAATCATCTCTAACGGGAATATTTTGTAAGTTAGGTTCTATGGATGATAATCTGCCTGTTCTAGTTAAATTTTGAGTATATATGGTATGTATCTTACCATTACTAATAGTATTGATTAAGCCTTCTACATATGTACCATATATTTTAGAAAGTTTTCTATATTCAATTATTTGATTAATTATTGTATGTTTGTCTTTTAATTTATTTAAAACGTCAATGGCTGTGGAATAACCACTAGCTGTTTTCTTTTTGTGTGGAAGATTTAATTTTTCAAACAATACTTCACTTAATTGGCTAGGAGATGAAATATTAAATTCACATCCAGCGTTATTATATATATCTTTTGTTAAAAGTTCTAATTTTATTTTTATATCTTCACCCATATCTCTTAAAACGTTCTCATCTACTTTTACACCTGTGAATTCCATATCAGCCAACACTGAAGCAAGTGGAAGTTCTATTTCATTATATAGATATTCAACATTTTCTTCTTTTATTTTATTTTGGAAAAATTCTTTTGTGTCATAAATGAATTTAGCTCTATCAATACATGCTTTGGCAATTTCTTCTTCACTTGGCATTTTTAAATGAATAAATTTGCCATATATTTTTTCATAAAATTCTAAATCATATTCAATTTGATTTGCTAAATAGGCGATATCTTCTTTCATGTTATAGTCTAATAAAGCACCAGCAATCATAGTATCAAACGTAACATTGTTTATATCTATGTTTTGCCATTTCAATGCAACTGTCATTTTTTTTAAATCATATGTATATTTTTCAGTTTCTTTTAAAAACTTTGGAGTTTGTTTTAAAACTTCTAGAGGTATAAAATAGGCGATATTTTCATTATAAACACCCATTCCTAAAATTGGTGATTTGTGGTAATTTTGACCAAACACTTCTAAATATACTGCTACAGCTTTATCTATTTTTAAATCGTCTATGTTTTTTATAATTTGAATTGGAATTTCCTTTTTTGCTGTGTTTTTCTTTTCTTTTTTTAATAAAGAGTAAAACTCTAAATCTTCATATAGTTTATTTAGACTTTCTTTATTGGGTCCTTTATATTTAGTATCATCTATGGTTATTTCCATAGGCACATCTTTAATTATTGTGGCTAAATGATATGATTTGTAAGCATTTTCTTTATCATTTCTAATTTTTTCACCTAATTTTCCTTTTATATTATTGGCATTTTGATAAATGTTATCTAACGTTTGATATTCATGTAGAAGCTTTAGAGCAGTTTTTTCTCCTACCCCTTTTACACCTGGTATATTATCTGATGAATCACCCATTAATGCTTTTAGGTCAATAACATTTATTGGTTTTATCCCATATGCTTCTTCAAATGTTTTTTCATTATATCTAATATAGTCTTTTTGTTTTAATAATTTAATATCAACATCCTTGGAAATAAGCTGAAGTAGATCTTTATCACTACTAACTATTGTGCCAATAAATTCTTCATCATTATCACAAAATTTAGCAAATGTTCCAATAATGTCATCAGCTTCATATCCTTCTATTTCATAGTATTTTATTCCCATAGCGGTTAATAATTCTTTTGCTTTAGGAAATTGCTTTTTTAGTTCATCCGGAGTTTCTATTCTACCATCTTTATATCCTTCATATTCTTCATGTCTAAAGGTTTTTCCTTTGTCAAAAGCAACTATTACATATTCGGGATTTTCTTCATTTATTATTTTGTTAATCATATTAGTAAAACCAAACAAGGCATTGGTTGGAAAACCTTTACTATTGTTCATAAAATTACCATTATATGCAGTTGCATAATAGCTTCTAAACATAAGGTTATTTCCATCTATCATAATTATTTTTTTCATACTTAATCACCCTATTATCATTTTAGCATTAATATATATTTTATAACAAGAAAAAAGTCCATATTTTGAACTTTTATTTTAGGTTTTGAATATCTTCTGTAGTTAAACCTGTTACTTCAGAGATATCTTTGATGTCCATTTTCTTTTTAAGTAAAAGTCTAGCTATTTCTAATGCTTTCTTGTTTGATCCCTGTTCTAAACCTTGTTCTAGGCCTTGCTCTAAACCTTGTTCTAAGCCTTGTTCTAAGCCTTGTTCTAGACCTTCTTTTAATCCTTCTTTTACAGCTTCTGCATGATCTATCTTTTTCATCCA
>CALVID010000040.1 GCA_944329355.1 uncultured Bacilli bacterium | reverse complement strand
TCCCTTCTTGGCTAAAGATATTATAACACGCTAATGGTTTGTTTTCAAGGAAAAATCCAAAAATATAGCAAAAAAGTGTGAATAACGAGTGAATTTTTAAAATATTAAAAACCATTGAAGTTTATAACAAAAAGTGTGAATATGGTTTATAAATTATTAGGAAGCAAAAAGTTTGCTACTAACACAATTTATTTACTTACTTACATTTTTATTTCATTTTTTGGTGGTAAATATATATTTTTATCGCCTTTTAATTTTTAAAATAACTTGTTCTTTTTTTATAAGAAAATAATCTTGTATATTGGCTTGATATATAACATTCTTGTATTTAATCTTCATTTTTTACTTCCCCCTTAATAACAAAATACACGTCATTATTGTTAATCACTGTTTATATAATAATGTATCACGAATACAACATTAAATAATTGTATTATAAGTATTCTTTTGAAAAAGAAAATGAGTTTATTGTTCATTTTCTTTTATCATATTTAAATATTGTTCTTTTAATTCTGGGTATAATTTAAAAAATTGGTCTATGTTTATTCCTCTGTTTTTCCACCTTATAACTTTAGGAACTAAATCGCTATTATCTTTGGGAAGAAAAGAAGGTCTATTTGGGTATAAATAAAGTTTTAATTCTCCATTGTTATTTAATTCTTTAAGTTTTTCAAAAACGTTATCTATATGTTCTTCATGAAGGACATTTTCATCAAATTCACTAACCACTTCTGCTGACCAACCAGTTTTTCCTGAAATAAAATTTTTACCATTTAATGTATAAAGTGAACCAGAAACATTAAAAATATTTTTAAACATATTTTCTTTTCTTTCCACTAAAATTACTGGATTATTTTCTGTTCCATCACCTCTTAAATAATAATATAAATCACTACCTTTATGGCTGATAAAAATTGTAGAAATTGCTTTAGATAAAGTTGCATATACCCAAGGCTTACCATGAGTACTTTTATTTCTTTTAATTATTTTTAGACCTTGATGTATACTTCCGTGATATACAGGACTTATTGTTTCTTTCATATTTACCTTCTTCTATTTTTAGCACGCTCTAGAGTTTTTACATATTGAGGATTTAAATGTTCTGTTTGTTCGGTACTCTCTAAAACATAACTTTTTATTCTTTCTAAAATACCTTTATGAATATAGCATGAGACACCATTTTCATACTCATCATTTTTATTTAAGATTGCGTTGGCATTACAACCGGCATAACAGTTTTTATAATATTTACATGTTTCTATGCACTTGGTTCTTCTTTCGACACTTGTTTTTAATAAATCATAGAACACATCACTTTCAAATATTTGATTTATACTTGATAATGAATCAATACTTCCTAAAGAGTACTCTGGAGTGCATAATCGATCACATGGATAAATATTTGCATTAGAATCAAAACATAACCATTTTCCTAAACATGAATTAAAAGTGCATACACCTGAATGTTCGTTTAAAATTAAATTAACTAATTCATTGCAAGTAGCTACATTGATTTGACCATTATTATCTAAAGTCCAATATTTAAAAAATTGGGTAAAATTTTCTATATACTCATCAGGATTTAAGCCTAAATCATCTTTGTGCATTTTAGCTTCTCCATCAATAAACATTGGATTTAATTTTAATCCTACACCCATAGAATTGTAAAAATTATATTCATTAATTAAATTAGAAACGTTAGTTTTATTAACAACTAAAACGGCTCCTGGTCTGAAACCATTTTCTTGTAATAATCCTATGCTATCTAATATTTTTGATGTGTTACCCCTTGTATATTCATTATTTAATCCATCAAATGAAAGTCCAAAATTTGTATTTCTTTTTCTAAAAAAATCTATGATTTCTTGATTAATTAGTGTACCGTTAGTTTGAACAGTGAATAGAAATTCTTTATCAAAATGGTCACAAAATTCATAAATTTCTTCATAAAAAGATAATGGAGCAAGCAATGGTTCGCCACCATGCCAAATAATATTAATAAAATCATATTCTGAACATAATAATGTAATATATTTTTCTAATTTGTTTATATCTAACAAGTCATTAGAGTATCCATATTTTTCATGAAAACAGTATTTACAACGCATATTACATTTATGCGTCGGTTTAATTAATGTATTAATGTGTTGCACGTTTCTTTAATACCATCTGACGTACTCTAGGTGTATTATCATGTGAATCATTGTGATAATCAGGATGTCCCCCACTATTATCATGTCCATTTTCATGGACACTAATTTCATCTAAAAATCCAATAGAAGACTGTGATAAATATTCCTTATAAATATCTTGAATAGCTTGTTTTGTCATTAAAATTCCTCCTTTATTGGTATAATATCAACATTTAGTGCCATTGTCAAATACACCATATACATAAATATTATATAAATCAATATCATATTTTTATCATTATTTTCTCCACAAAATTTAAAGGAGATGTTGCTGTATCTACTATTGACAAAATGTTAGTAATTGATTTATTCAATTATCAAGTAGCAAAAGAAAATAAAGAAAAAGTAAAAATTTTCGTTTATGAAAATCAAGAAAAGTATTTCAATATATTACCAATAGAAATAGATGTACATAATTATGATGATAGTGAATTTATAAATACTTATTTAAAAAAATCATAAATTTATTATAATTAGATTATAGTGGATATAAATATTTTAAACATTTTAATATTGACATTAACAATATTGTATTAAGATATTCAAAATCCAAAAATATAACAAAAAAGTAAGCAAAAGCTTACTTTAGTGTACAAGTAGCACCTGTTGTTATTCTTCTAAATGAGGATCCTAAACTTTTTCCAAGTTCAATTAAAAATTCTAAGCCTTTTACAATAGCATTTATAAAGGTGGCGGTAATATTCCCGCCATTTATTTGTTTTAACTCTTGATTTTTTAAGATCATTCGTTACACTCCATAGGATTTATAAATCCTTCAATCGCACTTATTATAAAAGTTATTAATCCTCCTAAAGCAGCCCATAAGCCATAACCACCACCTTCTACATTCATTAATTCTTGATTATTTAGTTTCATAAATCTCCTTTCTAGTTATTACGTTTAGTATTTAAGACAATCTGTCCTTTTTGAAGTTTAATATATAATTCAAAAAGATCCAAGTTATCTAATCTATGTGAAATAAAAATAATTGTTTTATTTGGAAATGTTTTAAATATTTTTTTTAAGATTCTCCTTTCCATATCAACACTAACTTGACTTAAACCTTCATCAATAATTAAAATTTGAAAGTTTTTTAAAGCACGGGCTAAGATTATACGTTGTTTTTGACCACTTGATAGATTAAACCCATTTTCTTCAATTAGTGATAAGGAGTTCTTTTTTACAAAATTATCTATTTCACATATTTTGATACTATTCAAATTTTTATCTATTAAATTATCTTCTAAAGTGCCTGTGAATAAAATTTCTGATTGGGAAACATATGCGATATTATTAAAATGGCAATTACTTATTTCATAATCACCAATTTTAACACTTCCTTCATAATCTTTATAATAACCTTTTATTATTTTAAATAAAGTAGATTTCCCGCTTCCACTACTACCTGTAATCATTACTTTGCTAGAAGATGGAATTATCAAATTAATGTTTTTTAAAATATAATTGGTTTTATCAAAGGAGTAATTTAGATTTTGAATTATTATATTACCGTTAGCTTGAACTAATTTTAGGTTTTCTGATTTTGAAGTAGTAAATTCTGTTATAGTACTTATAGCAGATTTGATTTCATTAAATTGGTATTCATTGTTTATAATATTTTTGAAAGAAGAAATTAAAAATGAAGATAAAATAAATTGGATAAATAAATGATTTAAATTTGTGAAGTTACTATTTATGATGATTAATACAATTAGAATTTCGTTTAAATTGGTTATTAAGTTTTGTAATAGTTCATTTTTTTGTTCATTGCCGAGTGTTTTTTTATTATTTTTAATAAACCTATTATATTTATGTTTGAATTTGCAATAAACTTTGTCATGAATATTTAAACTTTTAATTGTTTCAAATCCCATAATGCTTTCTACTATATATGAATTACATATTGCTTTATTTCTAAATGTTTCCGATATCCATACTTTTTGTTTTTTACTATGAATAATATTAATTATTAAAATACTTAAAGAACTAATTAAGGTTATTATTAAAATATAAAAGTTACTAAAATATAAAACAATACTTATAATGATGATTATGGGTATTTCTATAAATACAATATTAAAAAATTGATTTATTGTATTTCTAATTATATAAAGATCATTAAAATAACTTGTGATTTCTCCAGTTGTCTTTCTACGATAATAACGATAAGGAAGGTTTAATATTTTTTGAAAAATATCCATTGAAAGTTCTTTATCTAAAACTAAATTAAATTTTATTAAAAGTTTATTTTTTAGATAATTAAAACAACTTCTGAGTACAAAAATAAAAGTAAACATTATAAGAATATTTATATAATTATTTTTATTATTTGATAAAGTAATAAATGGTAGAAAAAGAGAAGAACAAAGTGCAAGTAAACCGACAAGTATGGAGAGAATATATATAACCATTATTGACTTTATATGCCTTTTTATATAAGGTAATAAAAATTTTATTATTTTTGGTTCTGATTCATGGACAATTTGTCTTTTTGGATACATTTGGATAGTGATACCACTCCATATTTTTTTAAACTCTTTAAATGAGATTTTTCTGAAACCTAAAGCCGGATCAGCTATTAGTAAAGTAGATTTACGTTCATTTACTTTGTAAATTACTATGTAATGTTTGTAGGAGCTATTAATTATTACATGTGCTATACAAGGTAGTTGGATATTTAATAAATTATTAGATTTAATACCATAACTTTTAAAGCCTAAATCATTTAAAGTTTCTTTTATATTATAAGCGGTAGTACCATTTTGATTAGTATTCATCATTTCACTAAGTTTATCCAAACTGACATATCCATTATAATATTTTAAAATCATTTGAACACAAGCAGGTGCACAATCTTTAATTCCACGTTGTTTTACAAAAGGATATTTTTTTATTATTTCACCTCCCTTGTATTTTATATACATCATAAAGGGAGGGAAATCCTTTAAAAAAAAGTTATTTTTCGAAAATTTTTATTTTTTTCGGTCCATAACTTTTTTCTTTAATTAATTTTAAATTTGTTTGAGGCTCACCCATTTCATATTCACAAATAACAATTCCATTATCATTTAATAAATGTCTTTCTTCAATTATGCGAAGAGCTTTATTAAGTTGATTTTCTTTATAAGGTGGGTCTAAAAAAATAATATCAAATTTTTCTTCAGTGGTTTTTAAAAATTTTTTATAATCGATATGAAGAATGCAGAAAGATTCATCTATATTTTTACTATTTTCTTTGATTATATTTATAGCTTCTATATTATTATCTATTAAATAACATTTACGTGCTCCATTACTAATTGCTTCTAATCCTAAGGCTCCACTTCCAGCAAATAGATCTAAAACTACACTATTTGCAAGGTGGCTTTGAATTATACCAAATAATGATTCTTTTACTCTATCCATTGTAGGTCTTGTTCCTTCAATATTAAAACCTTTTAATTTTCTTCCACGATATTTTCCGCTAATAATACGCATTATTAATCACCGTTTATATTCTAACACATTATTTAAATCCAGCCAACATTTTTTCTAACATTTCAAAGGTGGTAAAGGCTTGCTTTAATCTATTCATTTTAAATTGGCGATATGTACCTTTAACTTCAGATTCAAATCTTTTAAATTCCCAAGGTGTTCTATTTAAAATTTTATACCAATAAGAATGCTGCCGAAGATACCTTAAATAATTTTCATTTTCTTTTATTTTAAATTGTAATTCTAAAGTCATTAATCATCAAAATGTTTATATATAGGCCTTGGTTTATATGTGTTTGAAGTTGTTTGAGATTTATTTAATGACATATCTTGGAGTAAACTTAAAACTCTTTGTAAACTATTAACTCCGTTTTGAATGCCATCTAAGTCTAATCCTTTTAAAAAACTTGATAAATCAAAAGTAGTATTATTTTTTACTGTTGGAGTTTCACGAATTAAATAATCTTTCCAAGCCTCTTTATCTTCGCCATAAAGGTCATAGATTTCATAAAATTTTTGCCATGTCATTTTACCATCTTTAACATGTTTTAATAATATAGGATTAGTTTTAACAAAATCTTTAAATTTTTCTTTTGTCTCCATATTGATCACCTATATTAATATATTCATTTCATAAGACAAAATACCAAAATAAATTTTATTTATCAGTATGATTTATATAGATACTTAGAGAACAAATTGTAATTAGATTATAATAATTCAATTTTTCATAGAGGCTGTAATGAAATAATAAATAAAATAATAACGTCTATCATTACAGCCTCAGCAAGTTTATTAATTACATAAAAAACTTAATAGTTGGTAAATTTTAATTACTCAAATGTTATAAATAATTAATAAAATAAACTTGCACTAGTTTCAAGTTTGCGTGGCACTACAACGCAAACGAACCCCTAGAGGTCCTCTAGGGGTATTTTAAATTGTCGTGTTGGTTGATGGCTTGGGTATTTTCCGAACTAATAAATAAAAAAATAAAAACTAAATTATGCATTTTGAACATAATTTAGTTTCACGGTCAAAGTACCTGATAATACTTCTGGTTGAGTTACTACACTATCGCTATAAGCAATTGTTACCTCATAAGTTTGAGTGGATCCTGATTCAAGCAAATCATTTTCTTCTATTCCTTCAGTTGAAAAAACAATGGCTGGGTTATTGGACTTAGTTGTTTCAATGCTTTCAACTTTAGCATCTATATTTCCTTCATTAGCAATAGTTACTTCATATGTCATACTATCTCCAGGTTTTTCTAAATTAGTTTTAAATGTAGCTGAAGTTGATGAATATACTGGTTCAATAGCTTTATCGGCATTACCAAAAACATTTTTAACTGTAACATTGGTAATTTTCACATTCCAATCACTATCTATTGTAGAAATACCTAAAATGTTTAATTTTGAAGAAAAGGCAGCATAACCAATAGCCATAATACAAACAATAGCAATTAAAAAGCTTATGATAATATTATTTTTTTTCATACTTCTCACCTAGTATAATTATATCATGTATAAAATAATAAAGCAAAATGAAGAATGAAAAAATCAAGAATTTTTAATCCTTGATTGTTAATTAGCTTGTTTTTCACTCATGGCAGCTACTTCTATTTTATTTCCATTATGAATTAAAGTTAGACTACCTTCTGTCTGATATTCTAGATCATCTTTATATTCTATAACAAAATTGAAGATATAAGCATTTTCATCAGTGTTTTCACCATAAGTATAAGCTTCATTACCAACTTTGGTAACTTCGACATTTGAAACAATTGGTAATTCTTGGTTACGCTCTCCATAAACATCATTTTCTACTGATTTATACATGGCATCCATAGCAAATCTTTCGAAATCATTTTGATAATCAGCATAGACAAATTGTTTACCACCAACATCATTTTTATTTATTTTGTTATCCAAATTAAAGAAATCAGCAATAAACATTTGTGCTACTAATTCAGCATATTTTTCTTCATCAACTTCCTTTTTATTTAAAGTTTTTTCTAATTCTTTAAATAATTTTTTATAATAAGCTGTGGCATTGTCTCTTAGTGTATATCCGTAAGCTTCAATTGAAGCTACTTCTTTTACTTCTTTAGTTTTTGTTCCTTTGTTTGTCAGTTTTCCAATGGCTAAGACACTACCAACAATTATTAATACAAGTAAAATTATTAAAATTGCTACTCTTTTTACGTTTATTTTACGTTTTTTCTTTTTCATTTTTGCCCTCCTTTTATCACTTTATCGCTTTCTTTAGTCTTTTTAATTAAATCATGAACAATAATGTCGTTGGAAACAGCTATTTCTTTTTCAGCTATCTCGGTATATTTTGAAATATAATCCTTACTTATAACAGAAGCTTCATCAAAGACAATTGCTTGACCATTTTGATTATCATAATACATTTTATCAGTAATCCAATTACCATTTGGAAATACCACATAATGATCATCTGTACTAAATACATCATGACCTAAAGCATATGGATCTTCTATCCCTATCATGTTCCCTAGGGTTGGAAGAACATCATACATACCTGTTACACTTTTTATTTCTTTATTGATTTTCTTTTTTAATGTTTCATCTTTTGTCCAAATAATAAATGGAACTTTTCTATTTAATTCATAATCATATTTAGTATATTCTTTATATTCAGGATCACTTTTAGAGCGTCTAGAGTCTGTTTCTGAATCATAGTTATAATAATAATCATATTCACTGCGTTTGACTTTGGCGTCATGATCGCCATATATTACTAATATGGTATCTTCTAATAATCCTTCTTTGTCTAATTCTTCAACAAACTCCCCAATAGCTGCATCCGCATAATGTGCGGTGGTAAAATATCTACCTAAAGTTGTGTTTTTTAAATAATCGTTAATTACTTCGGTTTGTTGACCAGTTATTTCATCTGTTTTAGTATATTTATAAGTTAAATCTAAGGTGTCTTCAAATCCTTCAAAAGGGGTATGATTAGTAAGCATTATTAACAAGCCATAATATTTATTGTGTTTTTCAGAGATTGTTTTTATTTTTTGAACTGATTGTTTAAAAAACGATTTATCAGATAATCCCAAACCAACCATGTCATCTAATTTATAATCTTTATCATAGTAATAAAATTTATCATAACCTAACTGTTTATGCATAACTTCTCTATTCCACATATTACCTTTATTAGCATGCATACTGAAAACATAATAATCTTCTTCTTTTAAGAATTTTTGAATTGATGGATATTCTCTATCCCAATAACTAACAAAGACTGTTCCACTACTGGCTGGTAGTAATGAGGTACTATAGGTAAATTCAGTATCACTACTTGTACCTACACTTTCCTGTGAATAAAAGTTAGAAAAATACATTCCTTCTTCAGATAATTTTTTCAAGTTAGGAGCAATTGGCTCTCCATTTATTTCAGTATCCAGCAAATAATTTTGCATGCTTTCGGCATGAATTACAATTATGTTTTTATCTTTAAAGATATCAGTATATTCATTTTCTTTATGTTCTTGCTTGTTTTCTTTATAGTATTCACGAAATTCTTTTGCTGCTGTATCATACCCAAATAAAGGACTTATTTGTGGTTTTAAACTAGCAATTAGATCATTACCTTGGTAAGTATATATACCAAATTTCATAACAACATATTCCCTATTCCATTGTTTATATAACCGACTAATATCAGTGCCAGTTAAAGTTGAAACAAAGAAGCCTAAAACTATAACTGCTGCTACTAAAACTTTTAAAACAGCCACTTTAGGTTTTTCTTTTGTTTTTAATTTAGAATAATAACCTTGTTTTAATAGTTTATGATGAACAAATATTAATGTTAATGGGGCCCATATATAACATATATCTTTTAACTCCATAATAGTCCCTAAGGCATCACTAACTCCAGCCAATTGTAATGATGTGGCTAGAAGTGAAAATGATGTAAAAGAAATATAATTGGTATAATAAACTGAGTTGATTAAACAAGTCATTGTAAATATTATTGACCAAACCATATAATATTTAAATCTATTTTTTGGTTTAAAGAAGTATGCAATAGAACCTACAAATAAAATAAAGGCTAGATCAGCTAATATTGGTGAAATAGCCGTATAATTCTTTACTGTTAAAAAACGAATCAAACAACCATTAATTAAGGAAGTTATGATAAAAACTGTAAATAAAATATTATTTTTAAAAAAATATATTATATTCTTTTGTGTTTTGTTTAAAACGCCAATTAGTTTGTGGCCAAATTTTTTCATATTACACCTCAATTACTTTTAACATTATAGCACGTTTTTAATATAAAAAAAAGAGGTTGAGAAATATTCGAGCAAATGCCTTTTTGTATACATTTTAAAAGTGGCTTTTACACCACCCAAAGTAATTTTTGAACATAATGTAAATTTGTCATATGCCCCTATTGGTGTATGAATAAGTCTGTCCAACTAAAGTTATTGCATGAATATTAAATGACGAACTATTTCGCATAGATAAATATTGTAAAGCAATATAATATGAATTTGAATTACTTCCTTGGTTTATATTAAAATTATAAGTCGTTATATTATGGATATCTGCGAGCGGTAAAGTCATGTAAGTCATCATATCAGGTGATACTACACTGTGGAGCCATGAATTACTATTTCTTATTAATCCTAAATATAATGTACGCGAAGCCCCACTTGAATAATTCCAAATATTACCAGAATAGTTTAACTGTAATGTACTATAATCACTAACATTATACTTTTTACTAGAAGTGATTTGTCCTCTTGAATCTATTACCATTGTTCCGTCGGTAATATCATTGGGATTTTTGGCCTGAATAGCATAGAAATTATTTTGAAATGTAAACCATGGTTTAGTCCCATCAGTTTTTGTTAAACTAAAGGTTGAATCTCTAATTGAAGATGACAGAATTTTTTTATCATTTTTCTTCCAAGTAGGATAAACAGTTACTGAGGAGTTGCAAATACTCATATTAAATGTTTTTCCAGTTATTGTATGCGTGCTTCCATCTTCACATACTATAGTGGCTC
>CALVID010000039.1 GCA_944329355.1 uncultured Bacilli bacterium | reverse complement strand
GGATGATTTTCATCATCCTCCTATACTCAGTTACCTGTATCAAATTATTGTCTACCAACACTATTTGACAAAGAACCGTAGTTTTTAAAGTAATGTTAGTATTCCACAAACTAAAAGTACTAACAATAATGAAACAAGTGCGAACTTCCAAATGTATTTAATCCATTGTTTATAAGATACATCAAATAAACTAAGACCAGCAATTAATATAACACTTGTAGGGAAAATAATCATACCTATTCCATATATAGATTGAATAAGTACTCCAGCTACTGATAATGAAGCAGCATCAAAACCAGTTACAAAAGTTGACAAACCTGCAAGTAAATAATATAAATCATTATAGAAGAAACTTGCTAATAATGATGCAAAACCAGTAGTAAGTACATTAAATCCGTCATTAAGCTCAAATACTTTGGCATTTATAGTATCTACAAGTGTTCCAGTACCAGCATATGATGCTTGATATAAAATGTATAAAATAACACTAGCTAAAGCTGCATAACAAGCTGTTGGCATCCATTTTCTAACACCAGCTATAAAACTATTTACATAATCATTTAAACTTAATTTATAAATCCAAGCAATAATACCTGAAGTAATAATCATTGCTCCAGAAAGCTCTATATTACTCCAATATCCAAGTTCAGAAATTCCACTTAATAAATGTTCAAAAATAGGAAAATCTTTAATTTCAACTCCCATAATAGCTTCATGGATATTGTTGAATACATCAACACCAAAAGCATAATACCAATTATACATTCCTACTAAACAAAGAATTAACATTAATAAGAAGATAATAACTAAAGGTACAGCACTAATTTTAGATTTTTCTGATACTTTTTTAACTGATTTAGAAACAGCTAAAGATTTAGTATTTGATTTAGATGTTTTTTTCTTACTAGTTGTTTTAGTACCTGACTTCTTAGTTGTTTTAGTAGTTTTTTGTCCTGTTTTCGCAGTCTTAGTAGTCTTTTTAACTGTTTTTGTTTTAGTTGCGTTTTCTTTCTTCGCACCTTTAACTGCTTTTTCTTCTTTCACTGTTTTAGCCTCTTTTATTTCTTTTTTAACATTTCTTTTACTAGTCATTAATACTACACATACAAAGGCTATAGTTAAAATAACTAATAAAACAATTCTAGCGACAATTTGGTTATTCATATCTAAAGCCAATAAATTAGCAGTATATCCAGTAATATTAAAACCATAAGTAGATGCAATAGAACCAACAAGTAAAGAACCAACTGTAGAAGCTAATACTGTTACTTTATCATAATTCATTGCAAAAAGAACTGCCGCAAATAAAGGTACTAAAATAAATAATGGTAAAATTAAACCTGTAACAGAAGAAAGGATAACAAATAAAACAACTGTTAAAGCTAAAAATCCTTTTTCTTTATCTTTAAATACACGACCAATTCCATCAGTAACTTTTTCCAAAGCTCCTGTTTTCTGCATAACGCCATAAAAACCACCGATAGTCGCAAATACTACACCATATAAAATAAATGTAATAAATGCTTGAATAGGTGCATTAAATAAATCAATTAATCCAACAGGATCAATTCCATTAGTTGTAAGTTCACCATTCGCATAAGTACCTACTGGAATAATCCAACTTAATACAACATAAATTAAGAAAGATATTCCTATTACTTTAAGTAATTTTCTTTTCACCTTTCTCTACCTCCCAACAGCATTATATCAAAAAACCCTTATAATATAAAGATTTTTTAAATAATTTTCATCATTTTTTCACAAATAAATATACTTGTGCTATAATATCTCTGGTGATGTTATGAACAAATTTCCTTATTCAAACACCAATAAAAGATATCACACTATCGACTATTTCTATAAACAAAAATTCGGTGAAAAAGTATGTAAAATAAGCCTTAACGCCGGTTTTACCTGCCCCAATATTGATGGTACATTATCTAAAAATGGTTGCATCTACTGTTCCAAAACTGGTAGTGGTGAATATGGGGGAAACCCAAAAGAAGATTTAATAAAACAATTCGAAGAAATAAAAAACACAATGAACAAAAAATGGCCAAATGCTAAATATATTGGATATTTTCAAGCTAGAACCAACACTTACGCACCATTAAATATCTTAAAAGAAAAATATGAAACAATTCTTAACATTCAAAATGTTGTTGGATTATCTATAGCCACCAGACCAGACTGCATTACTGATGAATGTCTAAATTATTTAGAACAATTAAACAAAAAAACGTTTTTAACTATTGAATTGGGACTGCAAACCATACACGACAAAACATCAAAAATAATCAATAGATGTCATGATTTAAAATGTTTTGAAATAACATTAAAAAAATTAAAAGAAAAAAACATATTTACCGTTGTTCACATTATAAATGGACTTCCAGGTGAAACTAAAGAAATGATGATTGAAACTATTAAATATTTAAACAAATTAAATATTGATGGTATAAAAATTCATATGTTATCTATATTAAAAAATACCCCTTTAGAAAAATATTATCAAATAAAACCATTTCATATTTTAACTAAAGATGAGTATATCGATATTGTCATAAATCAATTAGAATATCTAAACTCTAAAATAGTTATTCAAAGATTAACTGGAGATCCTATGAAAGAACAATTAATCGCTCCACTTTGGACAACAAAAAAAATCGACGTTTTAAATAGCATTGATAAAGAAATGCTAAAAAGAAACACATATCAAGGTATTAAATGTGATAATGTTTAGGCTTTTCTTTAAAATATCCATTTAATTTTTCTTGAACTTTTTGAATAAACTCAAAAGGTTCTTTTTTCATTTCCTCATACCCATGATAAATGTTTCCATTAACATTAGTAAATGTCTGTAACACACTATCGGTACTCAAACATATCATACCTTCACTATCGTGGTAAACATAAAGCATTTCCCTTTCACTCACCATAACATAAGTAATACATATATCTCCATTAGAAATATATCCATTAGTCATACTATCAGCGTTTATATTAAATCCCATTGAATCATTTTCTAAATTATTTGCTACTCTTTCAAAAAAATTGATTAAAGTATCTCCAAACTCATAATACAAAATATCAAATTTAACTTTATTTTCCATAATTACCTCCATAAATACTAATATAATAACACTTTAACAAAAAACAATCAATCAATTAAATTAAAATATTTACGAAAAAACATAAACTGATTCCAATTAATAAAGGAACAATAAAAGATACCAAAGCCCACTTCCACTTTCCAGTTTCTTTTTTTATTGTAAAAATAGTTGTCAAACAAGGAAAGTGAAACAAAGAAAATAACATTACACATATTGCCGTTACATAAGTCCACCCATGATCAACTAATAAATTTTTAAGCAAACTTAAATCATTCATATCAGTAATCATTCCAAGCGACATATATCCCATTATCATTATAGGCATTACAATTTCATTAGCTGGAAAACCTAATATAAAAGCCATCAATATAACCCCATCAAGTCCTATAAAATTACCAAAAGGATCTAAAAAATCCGAAAATAGTCTTAATAAACTTAAATCATTAATTTTTACATTAGAAAAAATCCATATAATTAATCCAGCTGGTGCAGAAATACAAATAGCTCTTTTTAAAACAAATAAAGTTCTATCAAATAAAGACCTCACTAGCACCTTACCAATCTGTGGTCTTCTATAAGGTGGAAGTTCTAAAGTAAAAGAAGATGGTATACCTTTTAAAATAGTTTTAGAAAGCAACTTAGATATTAAAAACGTAAACAACACACCTATTAAAATAAATATCATCAATATTAAAGCTCTCATTAAACCTGAAGAATTATTTGTAATTAAAAACATTGTTATCAAGGCAATCAATAGTGGAAATCTTCCATTACAAGGTACAAAACTATTAGTAATAATTGCAATAAGTCGTTCTCTAGGAGAATCAATTATTCTAGCTCCCGTTACTCCTACTGCATTACACCCAAATCCCATTACCATTGTCAATGCTTGTTTTCCGCAAGAACTACATTTTTCAAAAGTTTTATCTAAATTAAAAGCAATTCGTGGAAGCATACCAAAATCTTCTAATAAAGTAAACAACGGAAAAAATATTGCCATAGGTGGAAGCATAACTGACACAACCCAAGCTAAAACCCTATAAACACCATGCACAAGCATATCTGTAAACCATATAGGTACAGATGTTTCAATTAAAAAATTATACAAAACATCTTCAAACCAAAACAATTTTTCATACAAAAAATCCGAAGGAAGATTAGCTAAAGTAATTGTAATCCATAATATTAAAAACAAAAGCCCAAGCATAATTGGAATACCAGTTATTTTATTAGTTAAATATTTATCAATAACTCGTTCTTTTTTATCATAATTCTCTTTATTATATTTAACCACTTGTTTACAAATAGACAAACTTTTTTCATTAACCGTTTCAGTCATTAAAGTTTCTATATCATCACCTTTAATTCCTTTTCCTTTTAACTCGTTTAATATATCTTCTTTAATGTATTTAGCATCCAAATTTCTCATCAAATTAGTTTTATATTTATAATCAAATGCATTTATAAAATTATAGTCGCTAGCTAAATATCTTAATATAACATTCTCGCTATTTACAGCAACTTTAGGAATAAAGTCTTTTAACTTTTCAAAATTATTGTCAAAAATTTCATAATTTATTTTTAAATATCCACCCTTTTTTAAACCAACTTCTTTTACTTTTATCAATAAATCTTCAAACCCTTTTTTATCTCTCGCAATCACCCCAACTACTGGAACTTCAAGAAGCGAAGATAATTTTTTTAAATCAATATCAATTTTTTTCTTTTTAGCCTCATCAAGTAAATTCACACACACAACTACCTTATTAGTAATTTCAAGCACCTGTAAAACTAAATTCAAATTTCTTTCTAATGCTGTCGCATCACAAACTACAATTAAAGCATCATAATCCTCAAAATAAACAAAATCCCTAGTAACCTCTTCTTCTTTAGAATGTGCGAGCAATGAATAAGTTCCTGGTAAATCTTCAAACTGATAACTTGTTCCATTATAAACTTTATAACCTGTAGCCTTAGCTACCGTTTTTCCCGGCCAATTACCTGTGTGTTGCCGCATACCTGTAAGTCCATTAAAAATCGTACTCTTGCCCACATTAGGATTTCCTATTAAACCAATTCGCATTCAAACTCCTCATTTCATATTATTTCAATTTATTATATGAAACTAAAAAAAAGAAGTTAAAAAAGATCAGTCTTTAAACTGATCATTTCTATTCTCTATCTATAAACCAATTGTTAGAAATATCACAACTACTAGATGATGGTGCCGGATTTGGCTTATCCATTTTAATTATTACTGGCACATGAAAAGCACTACCAAATCCTATACAATTACCAGGTTGTAAAATTCTTAATCTTTTAACAATTTCATTCGTAATATTTGGTACCATATCTTTAATATACTGAATATCTCTAGGATGTAACATTTTAAATATTAAAAAATTACTACATTGTGAAATAGATGTTTCCGACAAATCTGAAGGCCTTTGTGAAATAAGACCTAAAAGAACTCCATACTTACGTCCTTCTTTTGTAATTCTCTCAAAAATATTATAGCCAAGTAAATTAACATCATTATCATTTTGAACATATCTATGAGCTTCTTCCAAAATAATATGAAAAGGAAGTGAAGCTCTTTTTTCTAAGTTTTTAGCATAATCAAACAATAATTTAGAATAAATTTTCGTAATAACTTTTGCGAATCTGTCATCTACATAATTAATATTAAAATTAATAATTTGAGCTTTACGTCCATTAGGTGCCATCAATAATTCTTTTATATATTCATCTCTAGTAACATATCTATCACATTCAAAATATCTAGCATAATCACCATTAAGTAAAGTGTGCAACCGCACCTTTAACACATTGTTTTCATCATAAACTTTATTACTATTTAAAGCCCCTTCAGAAAGTAGTGCAAAATCAAGAGCCATCTTAAAATCTTCAAGCCCATACTTAAATGAACCATCAGGCATAGATAATTCTATACTATCATCTAAAAATGATTGCATAAAATTAGTAAGTAATTCCATTTCCCTAAGTTTACCAGAAGCATCAATAATTAAACATTGTTTCAAACTTCTTACATATCCAGGTTGATAAATCTGAGTTTCCAAATTTAAATCTTTTGTATGATAATATGAAAGTATTGAAAAAATCTGATCACGAATTTGAGCAGCATTCTTACCACTAGATAAAATATCCAAAATAGCTCTTGCAATAATATCGTTTTTTTGTTTAATAACTTCACTCTCATCACGAACAAATAACCCCACTAACTTCAAAGCTTTCTCAATAATAGGAAGTTGAGTCGGTGATTCAGCATTTAAAAGTAAAGCAATATCATCAACTGTAAGTAACCATAAAGGAATCTTCAACATTTCTGTATCATTTATTTTTACATTAGTGGTATATGCTTTAAAACTAAGTTCAGGCACTTTTTTACTTATATCTTTAAAAGCACTATGATACTCTCCATATGCATCAAAAATAAATATACTAGCTCTATAAGCTACTGTTGTCTTCTTTTCAAAAATACTTTGTAATAATTTGGCTACTCCCCAAGACTTACCACTTCCTGTAGAACCAAATATGGCAAAATGGTTCGCAAAAAATGGATTAATATCAAAACCAATCTTTACACCAGGATATACTGGACTTTCTCCAATATAAACATCTTCCCTTTCTTTATAATCCGCTATACTAATAATCATAGGAATTTTTTCTTTAGAAATCAACTTAACCTTAGCCCCAAAAGATGGTTTTCTAATAACACCAAAAACAAATTCATTATTAATAAATTCACCCATTAAATTAATATAAGCTACACCGTCTTTAATATCGACAATCTCCCCTACTAATAACTTGTCGCCATCTTCCATTACTACATGTAAATTTACTAAACTTTGAAACTCATTTAAATTAATAGCCAATTTTAATAAAACTGTATCTTCTTCAATTCCAATTATTGTTCCTAACATATTTACCATCTCCTATTTTAATTCTACCACAAAGAAAAACTTTATAAAAGAAAAAAATCAGATAACTGAATTTCTGATTAAATATTTAACATTTTCTTTCAACCACAAAGTTACTTTAGAATCTTTTTTAAAAGTAATAAAACCAATTCCTTTAATCACTAAATCTTGATTTTTTTCAATATGTAACTCATATTTTTTTAACTCACAGCTCTTATTTTTATAAACTCTTCTAATATTAATATTATTTGATATATAACAAATAATATTTGTGTCATCCAAATCTAATCGCATAAAATCTTCAAAAATTAAAGATTGCCAATGTTTAATTTGATAACTAATAGGTCTAATTTCTTTATTAGGTATAATTTTTTTTAAAATATCTTTAGATGCTTCTAACACCATACTACCATTATCTAAAAAACCAGGAGTGTCTATTAAATTAATATCATCATTTACTTTAACATTGATCAAATCCAAAGTAGTCGAAGGTAAATTACTTACTGTAATATCACCATTAGAACATCCATAATTTTTTAAAATTTTATTCACAAGTGTAGATTTACCCGCATTAGTATAGCCAATTACATAAACATTATTACTTTTTTTATTCTTTAAAATTTTATCATAAAGAACATCTAAATTATAATTGTTCTTACTTGACACCATGATTTTATTTATAACATTTAATTTACATTTTATATTATTCAATAATTTTTCTCTATTAACCCCCCGTGGAAGCAAATCAGTTTTAGTTATTACCAAAATAACTGGATTATCAAGCTGTATTTCATCCAAATTATACAAATTTAAAAAATCAGTTACCAACAACACCAAATCTTTTTTATTAATACTTTTCTTAACCAAACTATAATAATCTCTATTTGGCATTTTTATATACTTATTGTAATTTTTAATATTAAAACATCTCTCACAAAATTTATTATTTAAATTACTTGTATACCCTTCTTTTAAAACATCTTCATTTTGTAAGAATGCTCCACAACCAGCACATCTAATCATAATATCTTCCTTGCCAAAATAAATCGTGATCTCTTAATTTTCTCATCATTCTTCTTTCTTTAAACCTATGTATTTTAGTTAAAACAAAATCACTTTTACTAACAGGATTAACCAAAATAGTTGTAATCCCCACTTTATTTCCTACTTTAATATCCGTCATCAACTGATCACCAATAATAGCTACTTCTGTTATTGCATAACCATAATCTGTCAATAATTTACGTAGCTTTCCAGTAAATGGTTTACAAGCACTTGAAACACCATCCACTCCAAAAAATTTTTTAAACCCTTTCAAACGAATGCTTGGACTATTGGTAAAAATAATAATTTTAAATCCTTTCTGTTTTAAACTTATAAATAAATCTTTCGTTTTTTGTGATAATTCACTACTATAAGGAGACACTATTGTATTATCCAAATCAAAAAGTAAACATTTTATACCTCTATTAAATAATTTAGCATAATCAATTGTATAAATACTTTTTTGATAAATATCTGGTAAATATTCTTCCATATACTGTCCTCCTTAACAAGTTTCTAATATAATAATATCACATTTACATATTTATCTTCAATACTTTACATTTTATTAACTCAAAAACAATATAAGTTATTTTAAACTCATATTGCCGATAATCATGTCCTTGACATTTCTAAAAAACAAATTTCCAAAATTAGCTTTTTCTACCACTTTATCAACCGTTAATTTTAAAGTCATCACATTATTATCATCTTCCTTAATTGTTAATGTTCCAACATTATCACCAATTTTAATAGGTGCTTTTAATGAATTTATTTTTATATCATAACTATAATTGCCATCTTTTTCACTTTTCTTTTTAAGTATTGTAGTTTCGCCAACCGGACGTACTCCCACATATTCTTCCTTACCATTTTCTACTCTATACTTTCCAAGGGCTTTTTTATTCTGAAGCACATTTACAACTTTATATTGAGCAAAAGCATAATCCAACATTTCACTAACTTCTTGATTACGAATTTTACTCGTTTCTTCTCCCATCACTACAGCAATAATACGCATGCCATCTTTTTTAGCAGTAGCCGTCATACAATAACCCGCATCTTCAGTATACCCCGTTTTTAAACCATCTACACCATCATAAAATCTCACTAATCTATTAGTATTAACAAGCCATATTTTCCTATCCGTATTCTCTCTTAAATAATCTTCATAAACTTTAGTATATTCCAACACCTTTTCGTGTTTCACAAGTTCACGAGCAATAATCATCATATCTCTACTACTAGAATAATGATTAGCATCATCTAATCCATGTGGATTTTTAAAATTTGTATTAGTAAGTCCTAATTCTCTAGCTCTTTTATTCATCATACTGACAAAATTACCTTCACTACCTGCCACTGTTTCTGCCAAGGCCACCACCGCATCATTACCAGAAGCAATTGCGACACCTTTAAATAAATCTCGTACACTCATTTTCTCTCCAGTTTCTAATAAAATTTGACTGCCACCCATACTAGAAGCATTTTCACTAACTTGGACAACTTGATCCCACTTAATTACCCCATCTTCGATAGCTTCAATAATTAAAAGCAAACTCATCATTTTAGTCATACTAGCTGGATGTAATTTTTCATCAGCATTCTTTTCAAATATAACCTTTCCTGTACTCGCTTCAACTAAAATAGCCGATCTAGCACTTTCTGCCAACTTCAAATCATCATTTTCATCCGCTTTAACATTACTCATTGGAAAAAATAAATAAAATAAAAGCAAAAACACCAAAATTTTTTTCATAACATCTCCCCTATTAAAAAATATGTTAAAAATAATTTTTTATAACAAAAAAGACTATTCAACAGTCTTTCTCTACAAATTCATAACTATATTGATTATTAGAAGCAAAATAAGTTATTTTTACCACTCCACATAATTTATCACTAGTTTTTGGGTCTTCTAAATCCGCACTATCTATATATCCCTCATCAGCCAACGTATCGACATCTACTTCATAAACCTCACCATCATCATAAGGCATCTTATCAGCATTTATCGTTCCCCACTGTTCAGCCGCTTTTTCCAATGTACTCTTTTGTGATTCTGAAAGCGAAGATTTAGATCGATCTAAAATACCAATAACAGATGTTGTTACTAACGTAGCAATAATACCAAGTAATACTATTACAACCAATAATTCAATCAATGTAAAACCCTTCTTCATCCTAACACTCTCCATTAAAATCATATACATATTGGTAATTTTCGTAACTTATACATATCTTTGTATCAGAATCAATCTCTCCTCTATCAACCATATCCCTTATACTCTTATCTTCCAAATATCCAGAGTCCTGTAACTCTTTAATTGTAACATACTTTTTTTCAGCACCTTCATAATATATTTTACCAGCTTCTTCATTTAAATTGGCTATTCCCCATTGCCTAGAAGCATTAATGATTGCAGCTTCTTGTTCGTCATTCAATCTATTTTGAGTTCGATTTAAAATACCAGTTACACTTGGCATAACCACTAACAAAACAATACCTAAAATAACAATAACGGCTAATAATTCAATCAATGTAAAACCTTTTTTCATAAGCGCCTCCGTTATTATTAATATATCATAATTAACTAAAATAGTAAATAAAAACATAGACCCCTTAAAAAGAATCTTGTAGAGTTACAATTGATGTGAGACCAATAAACTAGAAAAAAAGCAATAAGTCGTATAAAATATTAATTGAACAAAA
>CALVID010000038.1 GCA_944329355.1 uncultured Bacilli bacterium | reverse complement strand
ATTAAAAAGTATCAGCACTCAAGTATTAAGAGTTTATCAAAAATTAATTAATTTTGCTAAATTGCTGAAGTAAAAGCAACTTTAATTATTCTCATGATTGCTTTTAGTTTTGCATCTTACTCATTATAATTTTTTTCAAAAAAAGGCTGGGGTCTATTGACAAATATTCAAAATATAGTATAATTTATATTGTCTACTAATTGCGGATGTAGTTCAATGGTAGAACCCCAGCCTTCCAAGCTGATTACGGGAGTTCGATTCTCCTCATCCGCTCCAATTAAAATTAACCCTTGAAAAATCAAGGGTTTTTAAGTGCTTTATATGATTTAGACACAAATTAGGTAAATTTATATATATTATTTAATACATTTAACACCTCAGCTGCTTTTTGAGGAATAAATTTTAAGTACAACATCTGGAGTATCACCAAGTCTTTTTGCAATAACATTTAATGGTATATTATTTTTTGTTTGCACCAATTACGACATTTTTATCCATACAAATTTTCAAAAATAATAATTCTTAATAAAATATATATTGTATTCCTTAACTGTAATCAATACAGGGAAACTTACTCAGAAAGAAAATAGTAGTTTGATACTAGAAATGTTGAATTAATGGAAATTAAATATAGAAAATAGACACTATATTTTAAAGAGCTATTCCATATATAATTTATCTAAGAAAGGAGTTTCTAATATATGTGAAAAAATCACATAATTAGATTATACGTGATAAAAATGAAAAAAATTATTAATAATCAATACAATTTAAAAAAATCTGATGTTACAGAAGTTGTTAAAAGAGTAAAGGCATTACTCGTTAATTCTAATAATGAAATTTTACTTGGATATTCACATAATGATTATCAATTTCCAGGTGGACATGTTGAAAAAAAAGAAAATTTAGTCCGTGCACTAAAAAGAGAGGTTCATGAAGAAACAGGTATTAACTTAAATATCAAAAATATAATTCCCTTTGCTGAAATAATTGGATATTATAAAGACTGGCCTAGTATTGGTAAAAATAGAAAAATTGAAATTTATTACTATGAAATTAAAACAGATGAAAAGCCAAACTTAGATGAAACTAAATATACTGAAAGTGAAAAAGATGGTAATTTTGAATTAAAATATGTCCCTTTAACAAATATAAAACAAATTTTAAAGGAAAATGCCAAAAAATATGGTGATAAAAAAGGGATTGTAAAGGAAATGATACAATTATTTGATATATATAATTCTATAAAAAATAATAAAGACTAGATATTATGTAACATTTTATAGGGTATGATATTGATGGGGCTTTTTGATAATAATCAAATTAATATACATTATTACAAAATTTAAAACTTGAACCCAAATTATCAATAATATATAATTTTAATAGAGGTGATAACCATGTATCAACAATCCTTATTCGAAGTTTCAACAAACGAACCACTCGCATCACGTATGCGTCCCAACAGTTTAACTGAATTTGTTGGGCAAAAACATCTGATTGGTCAAGGTAAATTACTAAAAAAAATGATAGAATCAGATAATATATCTTCTATGATTTTTTGGGGTCCACCAGGCGTAGGAAAAACCACATTGGCTAGAATAATTGCTCATGAAACAAAATCAAAATTCATTACATTTTCAGCTGTAACATCTGGTATAAAAGAAATAAAAAAAGTTATGGAAGAAGCCGACAAAAACAAAAAATTAGGTATTAAAACCATTGTTTTTATAGATGAAATTCACAGATTTAACAAAGCCCAGCAAGATGCATTCTTACCATTTGTCGAAAAAGGATCAATCGTTTTAATTGGAGCTACTACTGAAAATCCCTCATTTGAAATCAATAACGCCTTACTTTCAAGATGTAGAGTATTTGTCTTAAAAGAATTATCATCAGATGATATTCTAACCTTATTGCAAAGAGCAATTACTGATGAAAAAGGTTTTGGAAAAGAAAAGATAAACATTAATGAGGATGTTCTAAAAATAATTGCTAATTTTGCAAATGGTGATGCCAGAAATGCTTTAACTACTTTAGACATGATAATTACTAATGCTGAAGTAGATAAAAATGGAATTATTCAAGTAACTAAAGAAATTATAGAAAATAGTATATCTAAAAAAAACTTACTCTATGACAAAAATGGTGAAGAGCACTATAATATCATTTCAGCCTTACATAAATCAATGCGGAACTCCGATCCTGATGCAGCAGTTTATTGGCTTGCTAGAATGCTTGAGGCCGGAGAAGATCCAATTTATATTGCAAGAAGAATTACGAGATTTGCATCAGAAGATATTGGATTAGCTGACACTAATGCCCTAAACATTGCTATTAATGTCTACCAAGCATGTAATTTTATTGGCATGCCAGAGTGTAATGTTCATCTAACTGAAGCGGTTATCTATATGTCTTTAGCACCCAAATCTAATTCTTGCGATATAGCTTATAGGCTAGCTAGCTATGACGCCAAACACACACAAGCTGAACCAGTACCACTTGTTATTAGAAACGCGACAACTAAACTAATGAAAGATTTAAACTATGGTAAGGGATATCAGTTTGCCCATGACACAAAAGAAAAATTGACAACAATGGAATGTCTTCCACCATTACTAAAAGGTAGAGAATACTATAAACCAAATAATCAAGGTAATGAAATTAGATTTAAAGAAAGATTAGATAAAATAAAAGCGTGGAAAAAAGTTAATAGAGAAAAAGAGTTAAAAGGTACTATTTATAAAGCATAAAAACATAAAGGTATATAATAAATATTGTAAAAATATATAAAATATTAGTTAATAATCCACTTTTTAAAATGTTAAAAATTGTGTCAACATTTGTCGTAAATACACTTATAACCGAAGAATTATGGTATACTTAATATAGAAAAAAGATAGAAAATTCTATCTTGCTTCAACAATTAATTTAATAGCAGTACGTTCCTCGCCATCAATTACAATATCTGTAAAAGCGGGGATACATATTAAGTTTTTGCCACTAGGAGCTACAAAACCTCTTGCAATTGCGACTGCCTTAATAGCTTGATTCAAAGCCCCAGCACCAATTGCTTGAATTTCCACAGTTCCTTTTTCGCGAAAAACATTAGCTAAAGCTCCAGCTACTGAATTAGGATTGCTTTTAGCTCTTACTTTAAGTGTTTCCATGTTTATTTCCTCCTTTATATTAACACTATATGAAAGTAAACATAGGAAAATTACAAAATAATAAGGAGGTATTATTAATGATAAAAAGTTTAAATCAGATAGATGAACAAGAAAGAGGTATTTACTTCCATGAAATGGCTGAAGATTCCAGATCTTTAGAACTGTTACTTCATACATGCTATAATAACAAAATTATACCAACATTAGCCAGTAAAGGTCATGGGAAAAATAAGGTAGCTTATATCATATTAGAAGTTGATCACTCTCATCTAAATACCATAGGTAGATTAATTGATTTAACTATAGAAATTCCTGAGAGTGAATTCAACATTAGATCACGCAGTGGGAAAATATATGCAGAAATATCATGTGACACAAAAGATGGCGATCAATTATTTACGAGAATTAAAGAAATAGTTGAAGAACAGACAATTGAAAATCATACACATAATTTAACTTTAATGAATACTATTTACAACATTGCCAAAATAATAAACAACATAATTCAGGCCGATATGTTATTTGCCACAAATGAAACATTATATAATCAAGGGAAATGTGGGGTATCAATTTATAAAGATAAACAGTTTCATAAATTAAATACTAAAAAAGCTGATGATATAATTGCCGTTATTAAAACATTAAAAGAAAAAGCAACTTTAAATTTACCAGTTTTATTCTTTTGTTCATTCGAAGAACTTAGAACGTTTTATTTTGAATTAGATGAAACTGTATATGGTCAAAATGAAGGAGATTTATAATGGATAATAAAATCAAAAGAGAAATAATATTGGAAAATTATCAACATCCTAAAAATAAAGGATTACTTAATGATAGTTCATACATGAAAGTAAATATGAATAATGAAAGTTGTATAGATGAAGTAAATTTAGAAGTAAAAATAGAAAATGATATTATTAAAGATATTCGTTTTGATGGGGAAGCATGCGCTATATGTACTTCATCCGCATCTATCATGACAACTACATTAATAGGTAAAACAACTAAAGAGGCTGAGAATATTTTACAAAACTTTCTAAATATGCTTGATGAAAAACCATACGATGAAAACATTTTAGAAGAAGCCGTTGTCTATGATGATGTCTATAAAAATCCAAATCGAAAAAAATGTGCTTTACTTTCATGGTGGGGAATTGAAAAAATATTAAATCAGTTAAAAGCTAATGAAAAATAGCTTTTTATTTTAACCAAAAAATAGTATAATGTTAATAGGTGATCAGCGTGAATAAGGAACTTGGATTAAGCGAAAATAAAATCAAAGAAATATCAAGATTAAAAAAAGAACCAAAATGGATGACAGATTTTAGATTAAAAGCTTATCAAGCTTTCAAAGACATTCCAAATCCAAATTTTGGGCCAGAATTAAAAATAGATTTTGATAAAATAAATTATTATAAAAAAGTAACAGACAAAGTAGAAAACAATTGGGATAATGTCGCATGCCCAATAAAAAACACCTTTGAGGAAGTTGGATTAATAAATGCTGAAAAACAATATTTAAATGGTGTAGGAGCACAATACGAAAGTGAAGTTGTCTACCACAGTATGATAAAAGAATTAGAAGATAAAGGTGTAATCTTTTCAAGCACTGATGACGCTTTAAAAAATCACCCAGATTTATTTAAAAAATATTTTAATAAATTAGTTAAGTATGATGAAAATAAATATACAGCTTTAAATGGAGCTGTATGGAGTGGGGGAACTTTTATATATGTCCCAAAAGGAGTAACAATAGATAGACCTTTACAAAGTTATTTTAGATTAAATACCAAGCACATGGGACAATTTGAAAGAACTTTAATAATAGTTGATGACAACAGTCATATTCACTATATGGAAGGATGTACTGCAACCTATCATACAGATAGCTCACTTCATGCCGCCGTTGTTGAAATATTTGTTGGTAAAAACGCAAGTTGTAGATATACAACAATTCAAAACTGGGCTAATAACATATATAATCTAGTTACCAAAAGGGCTATAGTAGAAGAAAATGGAAAAATGGAATGGATAGATGGAAATATTGGATCTAAAGCAAATATGAAATATCCATCATGTATTTTAAAAGGTAAAAATGCTGTAGGTAACTGTATATCAATTGCTGTCGCTTCAACAAATCAAATTCAAGATGCTGGTGCAAAAATGATACATCTTGCTCCTAATACTAAAAGTAATATTATTAGTAAATCTATATCGGCAAATGGAGGCATAAGTAACTATCGGGGAACAGTAAAAATAAGTAAAAATGCAATTAATTCCCAAAGTACTATTAAATGTGATACAATAATATTAGATAAAAAATCAAAAAGCGACACAATTCCAAAAAATATTGTTGAAAATTCTTCATCATATTTAAAACATGAAGCAACAGTATCCAAATTAGATGACGAAAAATTATTCTATTTAATGAGTCGAGGATTAGATGAGGAAAAAGCTAAAGAATTATTAATAATAGGTTTTATAGATGAATTTAGAGAAAATTTACCTATGGAATATGCCGTCGAATTAAACGCACTGTTAAAAAATTATTTTTAAAAGAAAGGGGAAAATATTATGAAAAAAATAATTCCAATAATTGTTTTAGTGGTTTTAATTATCGGAGGGGTAGGTGTATATTTTTATTTTCAAAATATTGATAATCAAAATACTGAATTAGAAAATAAAATGTCCACTGCTAGTAAAGCTTACTTTGAAGAATATGTAAGTGCTAATGACAGTAACAATATTTATAAAGTAACTTTACAAGATTTAGAAAAAGCTAACCAACAAGGAGAAAATTACGACTTAAAAGGTTTAGAACAATGTGATAAAGAAGAAACTTTTGCTAATATAACTATTAACTATAAAAACGGAAAAGCTAAAGAAACACAAGTTGAATTAAAATGTTAAAAAACTTGTGTTTTTAAATTTTATATATGTTTGCTAATAGCAAATTAAATAAAATGCCTACAAGAAAATAGTAAAATTGCATCAAAAAACAAAATGAAAATGCCATTTTCCACTTTTGCACTTCATTTCAAAAGCTAGTATAGTAGCTCGTCGAAAGGAGGCAAACGATGTTGAATCAAATCGTTTTAGTAGGTCGTTTAGCAAACGATCCAGAATTATATGAAACAGAAAGTGGAAAAACAGTAGTCCGTTTAGTTTTAGCTGTACCAAGAGCTTACAAAAATTCTTCAGGAGAATATGAAACAGATTTTATATATTGTAAACTTTGGCAAGGAGTAGCCAAAAGTACTAGTGAATACTGTAAAAAAGGTGATCTCATTGGTATCAAAGGACGAGTTGAAACATATAATTATGATACGGAAAACGGACGCAGATATATAACAGAAGTTATAGCAGATAAAGTAACCTTTCTGTCTAGCAAAAAACAAGGAGCTTAATCCTTGTTTTTAAAATCCTCATAAAAAATATCATCTGGTTTCATATTAAATATTTTTGCAATTTTAACAGCCATTTTGTAAGAAAGTCTACGCTTTCCATTCTCAATTTGCCAGTAAAAAGGCTTACTAATATTTAAATGTTCTGCCATATATTCACAAGTAAATTTGTTTTTTGCACGAATAGCCTTTAATTCGTTCATATTCGACCTCCTATATTTGCTAGAATAAATATATCACACTTTCATTATATATTAACTTTAAGTTAAGTTCAAGAAAAAAACATCCTATTATAACTAAAAGTTATATTTAATGTGCTGTTTGCTAAATGTTGTTATAATTTAAGTTAACGAAAGGATAACGATAAATATGGTAGCAGGACAAAGATTACGAAAGGCTAGAAAAGAAGCAAATTTAACACAGGAAGAACTTGCCAATATTATTGGTGTGAAAGCCGCTGAAATTTCACAGTATGAATCAAATAAAAGAACACCACGTTGGCCTACTTTCAATAAGTTATTAGACGCATTAAATATAACAGCAGATGAAGTTTTGGGTAGAGAAATTACTGTACATAGTGAAGAGGATTATACTGTCAAACTAGCTAGTATAGATTTAGAAATTTTATCTAATATTAAAGCAAATCCTAAATTATATAAAGCATTATTAACTGACCCAAAACGTACTACTCAAGTAATTAATAATAATTTAAAAGAAGTTTTGCCAGAAATAGATAATTAACTAGATTAATAGTTTTAAGATCTCTATGTAAATTTACATAGATTTTTTTATTTAGAAAGAGGAATTTGCTATGTAAATGGTAAAAATTCCTAAAAAACATTTACAGGAACGTTTGTTTGAGTTATACTTTAATAAAGTAGAGGAGGAAAACATGAATATATTAGATATATTAGATAAAAAAGAAAAACAAGAAACATTGACTAAAGAAGAGTTAAAATTTGTCGTTGATGGATATTTAAATGGAACAATTAAAGATTATCAAATGTCAGCTTTTTTAACCGAAATAGATTTATTGGGATTATCAGATGAAGAAACTATAAATTTAACTGATATTATGTTAAATAGTGGAGAAATTTTAAATTTAAATATTGATAGTGTTGTTGATAAACATTCAACAGGCGGAGTAGGTGATAAAACTACAATTGCCCTTGCACCATTGGTTGCTTCATTAGGGGTAAAGGTTGCCAAAATGAGTGGTAGAGGCCTAGGACACACAGGTGGAACCATTGATAAATTAGAATCAATAACAGGTTTTCAAACGTCTATGAGTTTAGAAAATTTTAAAAATCAAGTAAATGAAATTGGGATCGCTTTAGTAGGTCAAATGGGAAATTTAGTACCCGCTGACAAAAAAATATATGCATTGAGAGATGTTACCGGAACTGTAGATTCTATCCCTTTAATAGCTTCAAGTATCATGAGCAAAAAATTAGCCAGTGGAGCTTCGACTATAGTTATTGACTTAAAAGTTGGTGACGGTGCCTTAGTTAATAATATAGATGAGGCAAAACAACTAGCCAATTTAATGGTTAAAATTGGTAAAAACAATCATAAAAAAACCGTTTGTGTTTTAACCAATATGGAAGAACCATTAGGTTATGCAGTAGGTAATTCTATAGAAGTAATCGAAGCTATCAATACTTTAAAAGGAGAAGGTCCAGATGATTTAACCCAATTGATTATTAAATTAGGTACATTAATGGTGGCCAATGGTCTAGATTTACCAGAAAACATAGCTGAGGAAAAAATAAGAGAAAATCTATATAATGGTAAAGGATATCAAAAAATGATAGAATGGATTAGTGCCCAGGGTGGAGATATAAGAAAAATTTCCCTAGCACGTCACACAAAGAAAGTAACTTCTGATCAAGACGGTTATATTAGTAGTATTTCGGCTCTAAAAATCGGGAAATTATCTAGAAAACTTGGTGCTGGGAGATTAAATAAAGATGATAAAATAGATCTTACAGTAGGAATTGTCTTGAATCATAAAGTCGGAGATTATGTACATAAAGGAGATACACTAGCTACCATATTTTATAACGAAAAAACCATAACTAATGAAGAAATACTTTCATGTTTCACATTTAGTAAAGATGAGGTGGAAAAACCCAATTTGATTATTGATATTATTAAATAAAGTAGCTTTACAAAATCAAAGCTACTTTAAAATTTTTACTATTTAAAAAGCAAAATATTTATTGTATTCTTTTAACTAATACAACATCATCATCTTCTTGAGCATTTTGAAACTCCTCATCAGATGTAACATTAAAAATATCATCTAACGCTTCTCCATGGTTATCTTGTAAAATTCGAGGTTGCCATCCTTCATATATATTAGGATCATATGAATAATCATATGTAGAATCTAAATCTTCTCTAGAAATAGTAAAAGTATCTCCATCATTCATTGTGATTGTATAAATGTTTTCATTTACTGTTGCTTCTTTGACACCATCAAATAAATAATTAGACTCTAAATCAGTGGAATTACATCCTGAAATTAGTGTGGGTGCTAGTAAAAAAGTACTAGCACAAAAAATAATTAACTTTACTTTGCTGTTGCTCTTGCACAAACTTAAATTTCCTTTTTGTACCATAAAGACCCCTCCTTTTAATAGTAAGTATTATAGCAAAACTAATAAAAATGTCAAATTTAAAAGGGAATTATATATAAATTTTGTATAATTAATATAGAAAAAAGGAACAACTCTTTTAAAAAGGGTCGTTCCAAATAAAAGAATAAAAAGGGGCTGGCTAGTTTACACTAGCACCAATTCACATTTGAATTGGTGATATATATAATATCAAAAAAATAAAATATGTCAATAGCTTTTTCTTAAAAAGTCAAAAAAGGAGGATAAAAATGCAATTAGAAGACATAAAAGGGATAGGTAAAACAACTATTAAATACTTAAATGAACTAGGAATATACGATATTCAAAACTTAATCGAATACTATCCATTTAGATATGAAATTATCGAAAACTCAGATATTAATAATTTACATGATGGCGATAAAGTGGTATTAGGTGGCATTATAGAAACTATACCAACTGTTATTCACTTTAACCGTAAGCTAAATAAAATGAGTTTTCGGTTAAAAACAGATAAATTTATTGCCAATATTACCATATTTAATAGAGCTTTCTTAAAAGATAAATTAAACATTGGTAATCAGATAACCGTAATAGGCAAATATGATCAAAAGCATAGTAGTATAACTGCTAGTGATATAAAATTTGGAGTTATTGATAAAGCATTAATAGAACCAGTTTACCATTCATCATTTAAGATAAGTAGTTCTAAAATCTCTAAGATAATTAAATCAGTTTTAAACAATGTAGAAGGTATAGATTATATTCCAACTATATTCACGAATAAATATAAATTTATAGACAAAACAAAAGCTTTAAATATAATTCATAATCCTCAAACTAAAAAAGAATTAAAACTGGCCCTAAAAAGATTGAAATATGAAGAATTATTTATGTATATGATCAAAATCAATTATTTAAAAAACTCCAAAAAAATTAGTGATGGATTAAGTCGAACTATTTCCTATAATCAAATAGAAAAAATAATTTCTAATTTACCATTTAAATTAACAACCGATCAGTTAAAAGCTGTTCAAGATATATATGATGACTTAGTTAGTAAAAAAAGAATGAATAGATTACTACAAGGTGATGTGGGAAGTGGAAAAACCATTGTTTCATTCATAGCACTTTATATGAATTATTTAGCAGGCTATCAGGGAGCTTTGATGGCCCCAACAGAAATATTAGCATCTCAACATTATAATAATTTAAAAACTCTTTTTCCCAATATAAATGCTGTTTTATTAAAAGGAAAAATGAAAGCAAAAGAAAAAAAGGAAGCTAAAGAATTAATTTCTAGTGGTAAAGCTAATATAATAATTGGGACTCATGCCTTAATTAGTGATGATGTTGTTTATTCTAATTTAGGATTAGTTATAACTGATGAACAGCACAGATTTGGGGTTGCACAAAGAGGTAACTTAAAAAACAAAGGAATAACACCAGATATTTTATATATGAGTGCTACCCCAATTCCTAGAACTTATGCTTTAACCCTCTATGGTGATATGGACATCTCTAGTATTCGCACAATGCCAAACGGTAGAAAACCTATTAAAACCTATGTTAAAACTAATAAAGAAATAAAAGAAGTTTTATATATGATGTTAGATCAAATAAAACTTCATCATCAAATATATGTTATAGCTCCATTGATTGAACAAAGTGACAAAATAGATTTGGAAAATGTATACAAGTTAGAAGAGAAAATGCAAAGGGCATTTAAAAAAGTATGCAATGTTGGAATACTTCATGGCAAAATGACAAATAAAGAAAAAGAAGAAATAATGAATGACTTTAAACAAAATAAAATCCAAATTCTTATCAGCACCACTGTTATTGAAGTAGGGGTAGATGTAGCAAATGCCACAATGATAGTAATTTTTGATAGTTATAGATTCGGATTATCTGCTATTCCTAAACTTAGCGGTAGAGATGGACGAAATAATTTGGATAG
>CALVID010000037.1 GCA_944329355.1 uncultured Bacilli bacterium | reverse complement strand
GGATGATTTTCATCATCCTCCTATACTCAGTTACCTGTATCAAATTATTGTCTACCAACACTATTTGACAAAGAACCCTTTTATCAAATTTATTTATCATTAACTTCTAGTTCAAAAATATACACTACTTGACTTTGTGCATAACTGAACTATGCTGAAAATCTAAAGATTTCTTTTTTAATAATTCTAATTTAGAATAAACATCATACATAACAACACTGGCAGCCGTAGATACATTAATAGAATTAGCCATCCCAAGAAGTGGCAAATGAATAGAACAATCAGCTATGTCTAAAAGTTCTTGTGACACACCATCATATTCTCTACCAAGTATTAAACATACTGGACCTTTAGGACTATATTCACGATAATCTATACTATCATTAGTAACCTCAACAGCAACTATTTGAACACCACATTCTTTTAAAGCTTTAGCTACATTAACTCCACTTTCATGATATTCCCACGGTACCCATTTTTCTGCACCTCTTGAACTAGACCTAATTTTTTTATTAGGTGGTACAATTGTATCGCCACAAATATATACTTTTTTAATAAGTAAAGAATCTGATAATCTTAAAATTGTACCTACGTTATGAGCACACTTTAAGCTATCTAAAATAATATATATATCATTTCTAGGAATATCTTTAAATTGCTCTCTTCTTGACTTTTGTTCTCTTAATTCTTCTTTAGATAATTGATACGACATATTTTTATCTCCTTTTTCATAATCTTCTTCCTTTTTTTATTTTTTGAATTTCAAAATTAAAATCTTGTTTCTCAATTGGCATACCAAATAATATCCTTGTTTCAATTTCTTTATCGTCATAAAAATCTAAAGTATATTCTAAGTGTAATTTTAATTTTCTAATAGTCTGTTCTAATGGGGATATATAATTTATATCATTATCATAATAATTATTATATAATAAATTAATAATTATGTCTTGACAATTTTTTAATTCATCCATTTTATTTACACTAACTAAATAATTAAACAATATATAATTGCTATTTAGAAAAGCTTGATATTCATGTAATGGCATAATTGCCGAATAAAATCTATTATTTTTTGAGAGACTTAACTTTAAAATATCAAATTCCATTATATTATAGTGCTCAAATAAGGAAGTATATTTTGTTTGAATCACATGTATTAACTCATGTAAAATATATATAATTGCTTTACTTGAATTATTATTGTATAACTTATTATCAAAAATATTATTTCCAAAAACAAGTTTCTTAATATTTTTATCATACAAAGAATAACAACCATTTAAGTTTTGAAGCATTTCTATATTATTTATGTATCCAGATAATTGAAAATATTCAATCATATCCACAACTAAATTATAACATTCATTTATATTTTTAATATTCACAAAATAATATCTATCTAATATTTCATTTATATTCATAATTTTAATATTTTATTTATAAGTATATGACGAATGTATCAAAGTACATTCGTCATATATAGCTATCTTATTTTAACCTTTCCTTTTGCTAAAGTACTATCTTCTTTTTCTTGTTCTATTATACTAATTATTTCCTCTCTTAATATTAATAATTCTGTTCTATCTAAAGCATAATATGGCGCACTCCAATAATCCTCCCATGATGATGCTATACTCACACTACATTGTCTTTTTATTTTTTCAATTTCATCTTGACAAATTCTAATAGTTCTTAAAGCAAACTCTTTGTCTTGTTGATATGGATAATTTTCAAATTTTTCTATATGTTCCCTGATAGCTCTTCTTTGCCCCTCAATTCTTGCCATAGCTTGACTTCTAGTCAAAGACACAATAATCACTCCCTTTCTTATTACATTATTATAACTTTTTGAAAAACTTTGTCAATAAGCTTTTTATTTTGATAGTATAAAATAACCAAAGTCTTCGCCTATTACTTTTATTATTAACAAAATTTATTATTCACACACATAATCTTGAAGCTCAAGCATTCCTTTAAGCTCACCATAAGTAATTTTTTGATTCATCTTAATTCCAATAAAACTATCCTTATCATTATCTGTTACTAGCCTAATACCACCATTAATCAAAGATACTTTCATATAAGGCTTACTTGACCTTATACTATTTGCCATATTAGAGAGCTGATTTCTATATTCATCTGGGAAAATCATATCAACCGTAAACTTCATATCAGCCACCCTGTCATCCTTAACCTTAACCTCTATTTTAGAATACTTCTTAATATCCTCTGATTCATCATCAAAAGTGCATGTTAACTTCTGACTATTACCACACCCCGTCATCATAAAAACTAAAAATAACAAAATCAAATATTTTTTCATTTATTTTACCTCGCTCATAATCTTTTCTTCATTAACCGCTCCAACTAACGTTGAAGTAACCTCACCATTTTTAAATATCATAATAGTTGGTGTCGCATCCGCTGGATATTCTTTAATAATGTCCTCACACTTCTTAGAATCTACATTAAGCGTTGCTACCTTAACATCTTTGTTATTCTTGGCTATATCGATTAAAGTTGTCATCATAGCCACACATGGTGGACATGAATTAGAAGAAAAGTCTAAAATAACTGGTTTATCAGATTTTAAAACTTCTTTTTCAAAATTCTCATCTGTAATCTTCACAACTCCCACACTAACCGCATCTTCTAAAACTTCTTCATTACTCATATTTACATAATAAAAACTTCCTATTAATCCTAATATACAAACAAATATAACAATCTCAATAATTAACTTAACTTTCTTACTCATAAAAACCTCCTAAATAATTCCTATAATACCTTCTATAATCTTCCATACACCAAATATAATTAATATACTTCCTGAAATCTTATTGATAATATTATAATGTTTCTTAATAAAATCAAAAGTACTTTTCAGTTTTTCCAAAAACAAAGTCGTAATCATAAATGGAATAGCTAAACCTAAAGAATAAAGTAAAAGCAGTAATGCTCCTTTTAAAACGTTGCCCGTAGTACTAGCTAAAATCAAAGCTGATGATAAAAATGCCCCCACACACGGTGTCCACGTCAAAGAAAATATAATTCCAAACAAAAGCGACGTTAAAAAAGTCAAATCATTTTTTCCAAAACTAACCCCTTTAGCCTTATTTAAAAACTTAAATAATATAACTCCCACATAATTAAGACCAATAATAACTAAAAATAAACCAAATATAATATTCAAATAATCAGTATATTCATGTATAACCTTACCAAAGGAACTTGCAAAAACACCAAGTAAAATAAAAACTATACTAAATCCTAAAACAAAACCAAACGCATTAAATAAAGATTTCTTAAAATTCTCATTTTTACCTGCAAAATATGAAATATAAAGTGGAATCACTGGTAAAACACAAGGCGAAATAAAAGAAGCAAATCCCTCAAAAAAAGTAATAATATATTCCATTAAAACCTCCTACTTTTCTCTTACATAATAATTATACTAGTTTTAGATACTTTAGTAAATCAAAAAAAGAATTACCACTCAGATAATTCCCTAATCACTAACTCTAACCTTAACCTCATTAACCTCTTTATAAACACGTCTTTCATTTTTAGAAACTTTTTTCATAATCTCATCTTCTAAATCAAAATCAAGCATTTCTGATAAACCAAGTAAATAAATAGCCACATCTGCTAGTTCCTCACTCAAATCATCTTTCTTCTTTCTGTATGCCGCATAAGCCTCTGCCACCTCGCCATATAAAAAGCAAAACTCTTTTTCTACATCCGTAGTATTAAATCCCTTATTAACCTTATTTTGCCAAACATCTTTTTGAATCTGTTTTAAATTCATACTCCACCTTCCACAAATTTTTTATAATCTTCTTCATTCTCCATTCCATTAAACCTTCTAGCCGAAACAAAATTCAAATTAGGATAATGCCTCTTCAAATCTTCAAGTGCATACTCACACCCTGAACCACCACTAGTTACAAATATATAAATATCTTTATTAGATAAATCATTAGCTTCAATAAATGTATTAATAACCCTAGGTGCAATACCCCACCAAATTGGAAAACCAATCAAAATTTTATCGTATTCATTACTAATAACCTCATTTAAAATCTCAGGGCGAGAACTTTCATTAGTCATTTCAACTGATGACCTACTCGTCTTATCATGCCAGTCCAAATCTGAAGATGTATATTTATCCTTAGGAATAATCTCAAGTATATCCCCATCCAAAGCCTTCGCCATTCTTTCTGCCACCTTTTCAGTTACTCCACTAACCGAAAAATAACTAACTAATATTTTCATATAATCAAATCCTTTCTAAAATTCAAAAACAGCTAACCATTAATATTTATAATTCTTTACTATTATTAACTCTATTATCTTTCTCAGAAAACATCTCCGTATGACCACTAAAACCATACTTATTAGATATTGGATCTTTAAACAAAAATGATTTAATAGGTAAAAGCGTTAATATCATATAAAAACCAAATAAAATAAATAATCCTATACATGATAAATAACTAATCATAAATCCAAAAGATTCCATATCTATTATATAATAAAATGTCATTTGACTCAAAATAATTGAAACATAAAATAAAGCAATATCAATAACTAAAATAGACCTTTTTAAAAAGAATTTATATGTATAGAAAATAAGCGGAATAACTATAATCAAAACAAGTAAACTTAAAAGCTTAGCTAAAAAATAATTACTAAAACTTCCATATAAAAATCCATCATATAAACTCCAAAGAAAGGTCGGCGTTAAAGCAATTTTAATGTGCTCCCAAGTGCTTTCATTAACCGCCGCAAAAAGACCAACCACCTTATTATGATTAGTTAAATCATAAAGAAAATGTGAAAACGTACCAATTAAAGAAATAATTATAATACTAAATATCATAACATAGCCCCCTTTAACTAATATAATCGTTGCTAAATAAAACTTCCAACAAAAATTATCTTTCCGTTAAATTATATCATCCAAAAACACAAAACTGTCAATACAAAATAAATTTTACTAAATTTACTGAAAATTAATTTATAATATTTCAATATAATAAATCATTATTAACATTAATAAATTCAACAATAATCATCATAATAAAAGCCAAGCAAATAAATGCCAATCGATATTTTAACATAAATCCATCAAACTCTTTTTTCTTATCAATTAATAATAAAATACAATAAATTATAAATCCTATAACTAAAGGAACGATCAAAATATTATATTGAATACTATCTATAAACCTACTAAAACTTGAAAAATAACCTAATGATACGTCATAATTAAACTTTTTAATGCTTCACTAGCAAAAACAGTTATATCACTAACTTCGGCTTCGTCTACTAAAAAATAAGTAAATAAAATACTAACACTAACCCCATTAAAATCATATATGACATTTTTAATTCTTTAATACTTTTCATACCAAAAATAATATTATCATTTTATCATAGTTTAATTTGATTTTTAATAATTATTTTCTTTCTTAAAAACAAATTAAATATATCTATCTAAAATGATAAAATTTTCGTCTTAAACTTATTTTCTTTATAATTATTCATTACTCTATCAATTTCGTTAGAAGTTAAACTTAAATTTAATCTTTTATTAAATTCATCTATAAACCTTTTAGCTCTTATATAACCTCTTTCAGGAGTAGTTTGTCTAGAATATAACAATTTTAATGAAACAAATTCTAACAATCTATCCCTTAAATAGTTATCGATAATTTTATTATTAACAGCATCTTCAAGTTCTGTAAAATCTAACCTATTCGCATAACTTGCTTTAAATATCTTATATAAATCATTAATATTAGTATAACTATTGACATATTTATCAATTTCATAATCAATATCTACTTCACCACTTATAGCATCTGCACTTACAATAAAATCTTTATGCTTATTATAATAACTATCATTTTTATTTCTAACAATTTTAAAATAAGCTTTTTTATGAACACCTATTTTTGTACCTTCTTCATAAATAGGAATTTCTTTCATAACACTAGATCTATAATTACCTTCTAATAATTTGATTTGATTATCAGTTAATCTAAAAAACAATTGATTAATATCCATTAAATTAGACAATTCTTTTTTTATAGCAAAATCTTGTATATCTACACCATCATAAAAATCAAATTCTCTTTCAGGATATTTAATTTCATACCAGGTAAACAACCTATCAATTAAATCTTGCATTTCATCAATACCAATAATTAAATTATAACCACAGTCAATAAGTTCATTAAAGATAATTTTAAACCCTCTATTCTCCTTCAAATCATATTTTTTTAAATCATCATTATAAAATTTTTTTAATTCTTCTTTTACCATATTTACCCAACTCCTGCACAAATTATAACATAAAAAAAATGACTTAAAAAGCCATCTTATTTAATTTCAATAGTTTTTGAAGGTTTTTCGATAGTTTCTTTTGGCATACAAACTTTTAAAACACCATCTTTAAATTCAGCTGATACTTTACTTTCATCTATATCACCAACATAAAATTTACGTTCCATAGAACCATAAAATCTTTCTTGACGAATAAAATCTTTCTTCTCTTCTTTATCCTCAGAAGATCTCTCAGCTTTAATAGTTAAATAACCATCATTATAATCAACTGTAACATCTTCTTTACTTAAACCTGGCATATCAGCTTCAATAACATAATTATCTTTATCCTCATAGATATCACATTTCATATCCACAGTTGGTGTAAAAATGTCAAACATACTATCTAAATCAAATCTTCTTGGTAACATTCTCATATTCATTCCTTCTTTCTTTTACAATTATGTTATACCACACTTTTTAGCACTTGTCAATAGTGAGTGCTAAAAAATGACATTTTTTTTAAAAAGATGATCAACCGACCATCTTAACTCGTTCATTCATTCTTTTTTTACCAAGTAATCTCATAATTTCATATAAATCTGGTGTATTTGCTTTACTAGTTAAACTAACTCTAACAACTGTACTAAAATCAGCAATACTTCCTTTAAAATTATCAGGATTTTCTTTATACTCTTTCATCTCACCAGCATAACCAAGCTCTACAGCAGCCTTTTTCATATTATCAAACCAAATATTTTTATCATCTTTTTCATTATAATATTTATTTAAATAAACATCCAATATATTTTTAATTTCTTCTTTATCAGTAACTTTTTGCCATTCATATTCTTTAGGACTAAATAACTCATCATACATATACCAAATTTGATTTTTAACATCACCAAAATATCCAATATCCTTACGAGGTTTCTTTTGCTCTCTTTCAATATTAAATATTTTAGTAGAATACTCTTGATATTTTTCTAAAAGCAAAGCAAATTCTCTGTCATAAATCAAAGCCCATTTTAAAGTCATATCATATACTTCACTTGCCTTTAATGTACTAATATAATTTTTAGAAATGTTCATTAGTTTATCATGATCAAATAAACTTCCTCCAACCGGCATCTTTTTAAAATCTAAAACAAACTCTGAAACATCTTTATCCTTATTTTGATTCATCCACATTTCAAAATTAGAATTTGCTACCGTCTCTAAATAAAGCATAACAGCCTTATTAGGAATTCCTTTTTCATGATAATAACTAATAGCTGCTTCTGGATCTTTTCTCTTACTAAGTTTTCTTTTTGTACCATTATCTTCAATTGTAATTGGTGAAATATGTGCATATTTAGGAACCTTAAATCCTAAATATTCAAATAATTGTACGTGTACAGGAACAGATGAAAGCCACTCATCACCTCTAATAACATGTGTTGTTCTCATCAAATGATCATCAACAGCATGAGCAAAATGATATGTAGGTAACCCATCAGATTTAATAATAACAATATCTTGATCATTTTCTGGAAGTTCCATTTTACCTTTAATTTCATCTTTAAATTTAAATCTATGGTTAAAATTGCCTTTAGACTTTAATCTAATAATATATTTTTCACCATTCTTAATTTTTTCAATTGCTTCTTCCATAGATAAGTTTCGGCATCTTGCATAATAACCATAATACCCTATTCTCTCTTTATGTTTTTCCTGTCTTTCTCTATCTTCTTTTAAACTCTCTTGAGAGCAAAAACAAGGATAAGCCTTATCTTCAATAATTAATTTTTTAGCAAAAGCCTTATAAATATCTCCTCTTTCACTTTGAATATAAGGACCATATTCGCCTTTATCACCATCTAAAGTAACCCCTTCATCAAAAGTAATATCAAAATTAGCTAAATCAGTAATTATTTTATTAACCCCATCTTCAATACTTCTTTTTTGATCAGTATCCTCTATTCTTAAAAAGAAAACACCATTTGTCTGTTTAGCCATCTTTCTTGCAATAAAAGCAGCATATAAAGCTCCTAAATGTACAAAACCAGTTGGACTAGGTGCATATCTTGTAACAATCGCTTTATCATCTAATTTTCTTTCCGGATATAACTTTTCATAATATTCAAAGTTGTGTTCTGTCTTAAGTAATCTATCGGCAAATTCTTTTCTATCCATAATATCCCTCTTTCCTTTAATATTATCTTATAATACAAAATAAAAATCAAGCACAAAAACAAAATAAGCTTATTTTTAAGCTTATTCTGTTTTCTTATGATCTGTAGATGAATTTCCATCAGTACCACCATTACTTCCAGTACCAGAACCATCTTGAGAACCACCAGTAGAAGGATCCTCTTCTTCAGGTTCAGTAGGAATAACCCCATTATCTTCTAAAGCATCTTCTTCATCATCTGTAGTTGTATTACTACTTGAAGAACTAGAACTACCAGAAGAGTTTGTACTTCCACCAGCTGTTACAGTAATAGAATTAACATCCTCTATATTAGCTCCAGATGGAACACTTTGACTAAGTACATAGCCATTACCACCCTTAACAGTCAAACTAATACCATTTCTAGAACAATAAGATCTAACATAATCAACTGTCTGACCAACAAAGCTAGGAAGCTGAACCAAAGATCTATCTCCAGTAATATCTGCACCCACAACCTCTTTTTCATAAGGCGTATTAATGTCAAAACTAAATGATTTAATTACTTTAGTTTTCTTTTGACCTAAATTTTCTTTCATAGCATTTGAAACTGCTTTTACACTATCATCATATAAAACAAAATTATAAAGCGATAAATTAGTTCCACCATAGTCATATATTCTAGCATCATAACCATTTAATTTTAATCTTTGAATACCAAGTACATCAGCCATATCATCCATTCCTGCACTCTTAGAAGCAACATCTTTAAATACATTATATAAAGAAAGTATCTGATCAGTACTCATATTAGTAACCATATTATTACTAATAGTATCGAGTAATTTATAAACGGTATCTAAACTATCGATTTCTTTAAATTTATTTAAAAGTGCCGTAACAACCTCTTGTTGATGTTCACCACGAATAAAATCATTACTTGTATAATTTGTCCATTTAGAAGAACATTTACTAGGATTTGGATGACGATTACGTGCATAAGCTAAAGCCTGTTCGCCATTCAAAGTTTGTAATCCTTTTTCTATATAAATAGTATTGTTACCCCATTGACGCTTACTATTTTGCTCACATAAATTATAAGGAACATCTATTTCGACTCCTCCTAAAGTATCAACCAGTTGTACAACTCCAGCAAAATTAATCTTGACATAATAATCAATATTAATATCCAAGAAATTCTCAATAGTATCCATCATACAAGTTTCGCCTTTCCACGCTGCATGTGTAATTTTATTTTTTCTTTCACCAGGAAAACAAGCAATAGGTACATATGAATCTCTAGGAATACTCAAAATAGTTGTACTTAAAGTTTTAGGATTAAATGTAATTACCATAAGTGAATCTCCATTAAACGAACCATTTTGAATACCTTCGGCATCAGAGTCAACACCCATAAGTAGCACAGTAAAAGGTTTATTTATCGTTTTAGCACCATCCAAATCATCATCTTTCTGTTCCTTTACTTTCTTCTGTTCAGTAAGCAGTACTTTAGTTTCATCTTTAATATCTTCATACCCTTCCATACTACCAAACATTACTGAATAATTAGTAGGTAAAAAAACATAATCGACATCCTCATTTCTTAAAGCATCTATCATTGCAATATAACTATCATATTCCTTAGTTTCATTAGATAATTTTTGTTTTTTAATTACTTCTTTTGGTATCTTATAACCTTCATAACTCGTTTTATCGTTTAAAATTCCTATCTTAGAATCTTTATCAATATCTTTAATACTATCCGTTTTATTATCTTTCAAAGTTACTAAACTAGATGAATAAACAGTATATCCAGAAGTATCACTAACTTTAGCTAAAGTATTATAAACCTTATCTACATTATAACCGACAAATATAGAAACTCCACCAATTAATAACATCAAAATAATTACAATAATAAGTTTTATTTTTTTATACTTATTCAAAAATCTAATACTTAAAACAAATAAAGTTAAACTTACTATCACAAGTACTATTGAACCTATAAGTCTCAAAGTATTTTCTATATTGTTCAATTTAGAAATAGCAAAAATTAAATATCCTACTCCACCAAACAAAACTAAAATACTAATTAAAGTTACTACAAATAAAAATTTATGTTTTGCAAGCTTCTTCATACAAACCCTCCTCGTGTACTATATAAGTATAACCTAAATTTAAACATTTAACAAGTCAAGAAAAAATATTTTCTAAATAAATTTGCTAAAACTAAAAATATGTTGATGGCTTGGTATTTTCCGAACTAGTATATAAGGAAAAGGAACTCTATCATTAGAATTCCTTTATATTTCAATGGAGGGCCTAGTCGGATTTGAACCAACGATCAGGGAGTTGCAGTCCCATGCCTTACCACTTGGCTATAGACCCATAAAAAGTAAATTAATTTTATTCGTACAACTTTAAATCAGCAATCTCATTTTATTATATTTTATGTATCTTGTCAATAAAAGTAGCATTTTTATTAAAAATTTAATACAAAAATAGTTGAGACTATATCAAATATAGCCTCAACCAAAACGAATCACTGTACACCATTGTCATGGTTTTCATTGAAATGCAACGGCATGTAAGTAAAAATCGGCAAAGTAAAATTTTCACAACATACCAAGCAATTATATTATATTATTTTTGACGAATTTTGTCAACAGTATATTGTCAAAAAGTTATATTATTCGAATGAATTTTTAAATGCACCAATTAAAATAGTAATGGTGTATTTAGTGTTTCAATTATCAAATTTGTATAAT
>CALVID010000036.1 GCA_944329355.1 uncultured Bacilli bacterium | reverse complement strand
GGATGATTTTCATCATCCTCCTATACTCAGTTACCTGTATCAAATTATTGTCTACCAACACTATTTGACAAAGAACCTAAGGATTTCCATAGCTTTACGCATTTTCATATCGTATTTAACAATATCAAGACCACCAAATGCATTCAAGAATTCATCTTCTTTCATTTGATATTTTTCTGCTAACTTTTTAGACTCTTCTTTAGCCTCTTTATCATCAATTTCAATTTTTTCTTTCTTAGCAATCTCTTCAAGCATCAATCTATAAGTAATTCTTTTAATAGCTTCTGGTCTCATTTGATCTTTTAAAGCCGCTTCATCAGAATTTGTAAATTGATAAAATTGTTCAATTGTGATTCCTTGCATTTTTAAATGATCGGCATACTGTCCTATCATTCTATCTAGCTCTTCATTAATCATAGCTTCTGGCACATCAACTTTAACATCTTTAGCAGCTGCTTCAAGTAAATCATCTAAATATTTATTTTCAGCTTCCATTTCTTTACGAGCCAAAATATTTTCAGATATTTGAGCTTCTAATTCTTCTTTAGTGTTTATTCCTTCCATACCTAAATCTTCAAAGAAATCTTTATCGAGTTCAGGAATTTTAACCTCTTTAACTTCGTGAATTTTAACCTTAAAAGTAGCTTCTTTGCCTTTTAAATCTTCTGCATGATAATCTTCTGGGAATGTAACTTTAACATCTTTTTCATCACCAGATTTAAGTCCGATTAACTGCTTTTCAAAACCAGGAATAAAAGTACCACTACCAATTTTTAAAGAATAATTTTCAGATTTACCACCGTCAAAAGCCTTACCATCTACAAAGCCTTCAAAATCAATAACAGCGATATCTCCATTTTCAATTTTTCCTTCTTTTATAACATCTTCTGCATATCTTTCACGCATACTATTAATAGCATCTTCAATTTCTTTTTCCTCAGCTTTAACTTCATCTTTCTTAATACCTAAACCTTTATATTTTCCAAGTTTTACCTCAGGTCTCATAGTTAAAGTAAACAAGAAAACAATTTTTTCATCATTTACATCTTTTAATGCAATATCAGGTCTAGCTACCAATTCTTTAACATCATCCGCATGATCTTTCAACAATTTTTGATATGCCATATCAGCAGCCCCATCAGCAGCCTCCATGTACAAAGATTGTTTTCCATATTTCTTAATAAACACCTCTTTCGGTGCTTTACCAGGTCTAAAACCATCAATTTTAGCAGTTTTATTAGCTTTTTTAAAAGCTTTATCTAATGCCTCTTCCCACTCTTTTCCTTCAATAATAATTTCAATTTCTTTTTCACTTTTTGCCATTTTTAATTCCTCCTTATATCCATACACCAAAACCTATAGCAGCCATACTCAAAAGTAAACCAGCTGACCAAAATAATCTAACCACATCAGTTTCACTCCACCCTAATTTTTCAAAATGATGATGAAGTGGAGCCATTAATAAAACCTTAGTATGAAATTTACTGATTGCAATCCACTGAATAATAACACTAAGTGTTTCAATCACAAACACACCAGCTACAATAATTAATGTAATCTCATGATTGGTAATGATTGCTACACTAGCAAGTGCTGCTCCTAAAGATAAAGATCCTGTATCACCCATAAATATTTTAGCTGGATGACAATTATAAAACAAAAATCCTATTAATGATCCTACTAAAACAAAGCAAAATATCGCAATTGACTCATTACCAGAAGCCCAATCAGCCCCCCAAGTGATAAGCCCAAAAGCAAAAAATGCAATTGCTGAAAGACCACCAGCAAGACCATCTAAACCATCAGTAATATTCACCGCATTACTACTACCTACTAATACAAATAGTAAAAACATTCCATAAAGAAAACCTAAATCAATTTTTATACCTAAAGTATGAATATCTACTATTGGTTCATTTCCACTACTTAAGAACATATAAAAGAAGACCAAGGCTACAATAATTTGTAAAACCAACTTCCAAAATATACTTAAACCTTCATTTGTATGTTTTTTAATAATTAAATAATCATCTAAATAACCAAATATCGCATAAGCTATAAATACAAATAAAACTATAAACAAATTAGTGGAAAATTCAACCTTCCCCATCAGCACTAAAGCAATCATTATAAGTACCGTTGGAATAATAAAGATAATTCCACCAGTTGTTGGCGTTCCATTTTTCTTTTTATGTCTTTCTCCAAGTGTATTACTAACTTGCTGTCTTATATGTTTTTTCTTCAGCCATTTAATGGCAAAATAGCCAAAAACAACTGAGACTGAGAAACCTAACATAATTGACAGTACAGCTTTGGCTAATACTAACATATCCTCATCTCCAAGCAGTATAATTATACCATTTTTTAATATCTTTTGTACATATTATTTAAAACATTTCTATAAGTTCATCCAATTGGCATATTACAAAAAATCCTTTTTAATCTTATTTAACTTTTTCTAAAAAAACGACATATGTTAAAACACATTAAACTCTTTACTGTACTGCCTAATGTATTCAAACAACCCTCTTCTAAGAAAAAAAGGGACTAACTCCCTTATTTTAAAGCTTCTAACAATTCAGCTTTCTTCATACTTGAATAACCATCAATTTTCTTCTCTTTAGCTAATTTTTTTAGTTCAGCAACTGTTAACTTACTTAAATCTTTTTTTGATTCTTTATTATCTTTCTTTTCTTCTTTTTTACTTTCTTTTTTTGATTCTACTTTTACAGCTTTTGGAGCATATTCTTTACCCTCAAGTGCTGCTTTAGCTACTTTTACAAGTTCTGCAAATGCTTTTGGATCATCAATAGCTATTTCAGAAAGCATTTTTCTATTAATCTCAATATTTGCTTTATTTAAACCATTAATAAATTTAGAATAACTAATCTCATTCAATCTACAAGCTGCATTAATTCTTGTAATCCATAATTTTCTAAAATCTCTTTTTCTATTTTTTCTATCTCTATAAGCATAAGCTCCTGAATGCATAACTTGTTCTTTAGCTGTTTTATATAATCTATGTTTACTACCGAAATAACCTTTAGCTTGCTTTAAAACTTTTTTTCGGCGTGCATGATGAATAGTTCCACCTTTAACTCTCATTTATATCCCTCCTATTTATTAATTAAATCTTTTAATCTCTTAATATCAGCTGAACTCATTTCTGACTCGTGATGTCTTCTTCTTCTTGATTGATTACTCTTATGAGTTAACTTATGGTTTTTCATAGCTGGTTGAAATTTAATTGAACCACTTTTTCTAACCTTTAAAACCTTAGATAACCCTTTATGTGATTTTGCTTTAATCTTAGCCACAAACATTCCTCCTATTTTTCTTTGTTTGGCGCAAGTATCATAGCCATAATACGACCATCAATTTTAGGTGCTTGCTCAATAACAGCAATATCTTTAGTCCTATCTGCAAAACGCATTAAAACATCTTTACCTAAATAACTATGAGTAATTTCACGTCCTTTAAAACGGATACTTACTTTCACTTTATGACCTTTTTTCAAATATTTAGTTGCATTATTCAATTTAGTATCAAAATCATGCACATCAATATTTACAGAAAGCTTATATTCTTTCATATCTAAATTAGCTTCCCTTTGCTTCTTCATGTTTTCTTTCTGCTTTTTCTTATTTTCGTATTTATAACGATTATAATCCATAATCTTACAAACCGGTGGTTTTCCACCAGGGTTCATAAGTACTAAATCAAACCCTGCATAATCAGCCAAAGTAAGTGCATCTTTTATTGGCTTAACACCCAATTGTTCTCCATTTGGACCAATTACCATAACTTCTTTTGCTCGTATTTGCTCATTGATATACAAATCTTTATCTCTTGCGATACTAGACACCTCCAATAAAAAAGTGAATACAAAGTATCCACCAATGCACATAAAATAAGTCGTTAACCTTTATCTGGCATTAAACCCATCACCTATAAGCAATCGGGTGAGAAGTGGATACTTCTTCTTTCCTTTTCCAATTTACATAACAATTATACATATAAATCATACGTTTGTCAAGCAAATATATACCATTTTTTTCGGCTTTTTGATATAATATTTGTAAAGAAAGGATGATATTTCATGAAACAAAAAATTGATTATGATGATTTTGCTAAAATCGAATTTAAAATTGGTGTTATTAAAGAATGTGTTAAACACCCAAACGCCGATAGATTACTTGTATTTCAAATAGATGTCGGTGAAGAAAAACCTAGACAAATTATCTCTAGTATCGCTGAATTTTATAAACCAGAAGATGTTATCAATAAAAGGGTGGTTGTTGTAACCAACCTTAAAAAAGCTAAATTTAGAGGTATGACCTCTGATGGAATGTTAATGTGTGCATCTTTAAAAGATGACGAAGATGTCGAACTTTTAACAATTACCAAAGACTTTGCTGGAGGAACAAAAGTAGATTAATTATAAAACAAAATACTAAAATAAATTTTGATATAGCTTACCCAACAGTAAGCTTTTTCTATTTTTAAATCTAAAACTTCTCGAAAATCGATATATAAAACAAAACAACAAAACTAAAGCTTAGTTGATTTATAGTATACTTAAAGTAGACAATAAAATATAAAAAGAAAGGCTTATTTACCTTCCTCATGTATTTTATCAATTATATCTTCAATTTTCTGTGCTTGTTTAAGGGATTCATCATAAACAAAAGTAAGCTCTGGAATCTGTCTAATATCAACTCTATCACGAAGCTCATGGCGAATAAAACCACTTGCTTCTTTTAAAGCTTTACCAGTCTCAGCTATTTTACTTTCATCTAATACCGTAAAATAAACCTTAGCATAACTCAAATCTGAACTAACTTTAACATCTGTAATCGTTACAAACTTAATATTTCCATTTTTCACTTCATTAGCAATTATATAACTAATCTGTTCAATCAAAGCATCAGAAATTCTTTCTGTTTTAATATTACTCATAGTATCAACCTCTTTTCAATTGACTACATTATAACTATCTTTTAATTTCTACCATCTCATAAGCTTCAATAATATCGCCTACTTTAATATCATTAAAGCCCTCAATCGTAATTCCACATTCATAACCTTTTTTAACTTCTTTAACACTATCTTTCTCACGTTGTAAAGATCCGATCTTTCCATCATAAATTACTACCCCATCACGAATAACTCTAGCCTGAGCATCTCTTTTAATAATACCATCAGATACAGATGAACCAGCAATATTTCCAATTTTAGAAAATTTAAATATCTGTCTAATATCTGCTTGACCTAAAATCTTTTCTTCAAATTCAGGATCAAGCATACCTTTCATAGCTGCTTCCATTTCTTCAACTGCTTTATAAATAATATTATAAAATCTAATTTCTACTCCCTCTTCTTTAGCTTTATCAGCAATCATTTTAGAAGGTCTAATATTAAATCCAATTATAATAGCATTAGAAGCTTTAGCTAAAACAATATCGCTCTCTGTAATAGATCCCACAGAACTTCTAATAACATTAATTTTAACTCCATCTACTTCTATTTTTTGTAAACTATTTTTTACAGCCTCACTACTACCATTAACGTCAGCCTTGATAATAACATTAATCTCTTTTAAACCTTCGCCAATTTTAGCAAATAAATCATCTAAACTAACGGAATTCCTAGCTTTCGTTTCTTTCATCCTAGCCTGCTCCTTACGTTCAGCTGCTATCGCTTTAGCTTCTTTTTCCGTAGCAAAACTCATAAATTTATCACCAGCAGATGGCACTTCACTTAATCCAGTAATTGAGACAGGTTGTGATGGAAGGGCTTTAGTAACTTCTTCACCCTTATCATTTTTCAAAGTTCTTATTTTTCCGAAAGTCGTTCCAACTACAATTGGATCCCCTAATCGCAAAGTTCCATTCTGTACAAGAACAGTAACAACAGGCCCAACATGTTTGTCCAATTTAGACTCGACAACTGTCCCCATTGCATAACGATTAGGATTAGCCCTATAATTATTAACCTCGGCAATAAGTAAAATGTTTTCAAGCAGTTCACCAATACCATCACCAGTAACCGCAGAAATTTTAGTAAAAATAACATCTCCGCCCCACTCTTCTGGCATCAATCCGGCCTCAGCCATCTCATTCATTACTTTATCAGGGTTAGCTCCTGGCTTATCCATTTTATTAATAGCCACTATAATTGGTACTCCTGCAGCCTTCGCATGATCAATAGCTTCTTTAGTCTGTGGCATAACCCCATCATCAGCTGCCACAATTATAATAACTATATCTGTTATGCTCGCACCTCTAGCCCTCATCTCTGTAAAAGCCGCATGCCCAGGAGTATCAATAAATGTAATTAACTTATCATCATACTTAACTTGATAAGCTGATATGGCTTGTGTAATTCCTCCAGCTTCGCCTTCAGCAACATTTGTCTTTCTAATCGCATCAAGTAAAGTAGTCTTTCCATGATCAACATGTCCCATAATTGTAACAACAGGAGGCCTTGAAACCAAATCTTCTTCCCTGTCATTAACTTCAAACTCTTCAAAATTTGCCACATTAGCTGTTTCTTCTTTTTTCAACTCTTTACCATAATCTAATACAATTATCTCAGCATTTTCAAAAGAAATTGGACTATTAATATTAACCATCAATCCTAAAGAAAATAACTTTTTAATAATTTCACTAGCTGAAACATTAAGCAAATCAGCAAATTCAGCAATAGTCATGTTTTCTTTATATAAAATCACATTTTCATTTTCTACAGGTGCATTACTCTGTAATTTTTCCTTACTTTTATACATATCTTTTTTCTTTTGGGCTAAAGTTTTTTTATTATCATTTTTCTTAGGTAACTTAACAGGTTTCTTCTTATCAACTTTAACAGTTTTCATTTCCCTTTCTTCTAATGCAACTTCTTCTTCAATTTCTTCATCTGAAACCTCATTGTCAAAACTATTATCAAGCATTATAATTGCTTCCTCATCAAGCATATCATCTTCTGTTTTAGCGTCAATATCTAGTTCTAAACACTTGTCTAAAACTAAAGAAATATCCCTGTTAATATCCTCCGCATATTCTCTCACACTCATCATATTTAAGCACCTCTTTTCTAATCTAATAAATCATTCAAATCATCAAATACCTTATCTGGTACCTCCACTTCTAACATTCTATTTAATATTTTATTTTTCTTAGCTTTTAAAAATACTTCTTTTTCTTTTTTCAAATAAGCTCCTCTACCATTAGCTTTACCAGTTTTATCAATAATAACAGTACCTTCTGGAGTTCTTACAATTCTAATAAGTTCATTTTTAGGTAACTTTTCTCTAGTAACCACGCACGTTCTCATTGGTATTTTTCTAATCTTCATAAATACTAATTCCCTTTTCTTTAGCTTGCTCTATTGTCTCCACATCAATTTTAAAATGTGTAAGTCTAGCAGCTAACTTAACATTCATACCTTTTTTACCAATAGCCAAAGATAAATTATCATTATCTACTACTACTAAAGCTTCTTTTTTCTTCTCATCAGTAACAAAAACGTGTAAATTACGTGCAGGACTCAAAGCATTCTCGATAAATCTAGAAGAATCAGTTTCATACCTCACAATATCTATCTTTTCCCCATTAAGTTCTTGAATAATACGGTTAATTCTTGAACCATGTTCTCCTATACAAGCTCCAACTGGATCAACATTAGGATTCTCAGAATAAACAGCTATTTTAGTTCTATTACCAGCATCTCTAGCAACACTATACACCAAAATAATTCCTTCATTAATTTCTGGGATTTCAAGTTCAAATAATCTTTTAACAAAACCATAATGTTTTCTAGAAAGTAAAATTAAAGGCCCTTTAGAATTATTTTCAACTTTTGTAATATATACTTTAATACTAGAACCCATTTTAATAGTTTCACCAGGAATAATTTCGTTTTTAGGTAAAATACCTTGAGTTCTACCTAAATCTATATAATAATTACGTACATCTTCCATTGCCACAAGACCTGTAACCATCTCATCCTGTTTATCAGAAAATTCATTATTGATAATTTCCCTTTCAGCTTCTCTAATTTTTTGAACAACAACTTGTTTAGCCGTTGAAGCAGCCACTCTTCCAAAATCCTTAGGTGTAACTTCTTTTTCAATAGTTTCTCCTATTTTAATATCCGGAACTTGTTTTCTTGCATCTTCTAAAGTAATATGTATTCTATCATCATAGTGGAATTCTTTTTCAACTTCTGTTTCATTACCATCTTCATCAGTAACAATTTCTTTTTCTAAAACCCCATCTTCCTTTTCATATTCTTCACTAAAAACCACCGTTTTATAAGAAAAAATCTTAATTTCTCCAGTTTCTCTATTAATATCCACTCTCACATTTGAAAGAGAATGATAATTTTTCTTATAAGCACTAGTTAAGGCAAGTTCCATAGCATCATATATAATATCCTCATCTATTCCCTTTTCCTTTGATAAAGTATCAACCGCTAACTTAAAAGCTTTACTGTCCATCTTCACCACTTCCTTTCTCTTTAGAACAAACATCTAAAACATAACTTTCACTAATTGGATCAGCTTTATCCAATATTGGATTCACAATTTCATTAACCTTAACACAATCACCAACATTAATATAACCATTTTTGTCGATAACAAGTCTTAAAGTATTTATATTATCTTCCTTACCATAAAATACCTCATCTAAAATATAACCGGCATCCATAATAGGTTTTTCTAATAACCCCCTAATTTTTTCTTCCAAACAAACACCTCCTTAAACTACATTAAAGAGTGGGATGTCCCACTCTTTTTGCATTTCCAAAATAATTATATCATATTTTCTTAATTTTTAACACCCCTTTTAACAATCAATCAACAACATCTATCAATTTTTTTAAAATACATGTTATAATGTTAATGGTGATTAAAATGATAACAAGAACAAAAGAAAATGATTTAAAATATTGTCTAAAAGGAGCGGCCACTATTTTCATATACTTCTTTTTCAGTATATGCCAAAACTTTCCTTTTATTGTGCTGCATATAAATGTCTCTGAACTACCAAGTTACATTACTATTCTATACTCTCTAGCTGTTGAATTATTAATGATTTCTCTAATATTATTTATCTTTGATAAAGAAATTAAAACAGCCTTTCAAGATTTAAAGAAAAATCATTTAAAATATTTTAACAAATACTTAAAATATTATGTAATTAGTGTTATTGTAATGATGGCAGCCAACATCTTTATCAATATATTAGGAGGTGGCATGTCAACTAATGAAACAACAATTAGAAATGAATTTCAAATATTTCCACTATACACTTTTATATCCGCAGTTATTTTAGCTCCTTTATTAGAAGAATGTGTTTTTAGATTAGGATTTAGAAGTATTATCACAAATAATTTTCTATTTATAACTATATCGAGTTTAGTATTTGGTAGTCTTCATCTAATGGGTACACCTATAAACGAACTTTTACCTTTATATTTATTATCATATTGCAGCTGTGGTATCGCTTTTGCATACATGCTTACTAAAACAAACAACATATTTGTATCTATGTTTTTCCACTTCATGCATAACGGTTTAATATTAGCTTTACAAACTTTCATGCTCATATTTACATAAAGACTTTTGTCTTTTTTTTAAATGTGCTACAATTATCATAGGTGAAACATATGGCAAAAAAACAAGAAAAACATTTTCCTATTATAAAAATCATCATTACCATAATACTCATCATTAGTGCTGTTATAGCCTATGGTTTTTTTATCGAACCAAAATTAATTACTGTCAAAGAATACAAAATAACTATCGATAACTTACCAGATAACTTTAACGGATTTAAAATAGTACATATTTCTGATCTCCATTATGGAAGAGTATTTGATGAAAAAAGTTTAAAAAAACTAGTAACTAGTATTAATGAACAAAAACCAGACATTGTTGTTTTAACTGGTGATTTAATTGATCAAGATACCAAAATGACCATTAATAAAGCCAATAATATTAGTAAACAACTAAATAAAATCAGTGCGACTTCTGGCAAATATGCCATAAATGGAAACAACGATTTAAAATTTGATGAATGGACAAATATTATTATAAATGGCGGTTTCAAAGATTTAAATAACACCTATGATACTATTTACAAAGATGGTTATCAAAATCTTTTTATAGCTGGTGCTAGCTCATCTCAAGATAAATTAAACATCAATAATAAAATTAAAACATCTATCGATTACCTAAATTCATTTGATAAAAATGGTCCTATTTATAAAATATTATTATTACATGAACCAGATGTTATTGATGACATAACCGTCAATCCTTATAATTTAATATTAGCCGGTCATTCTCATGGGGGGCAAATAAAATTGCCATTAATCGGAGCCTTTATTTTACCTGAAGGAGCTCAAAAATATTATGACACACATTACAAAATTAAAAACAGTGATTTATATATTTCCAATGGTCTAGGTGTATCTAATTATAATTTTAGACTTTTTAATACCCCATCATATAATCTATATAGATTAGTCAAAAATAAATAAAACAGGAGAAAAATATGAATAATGTAATAAACATATATATATATGAAATATTAAAATTAGCACCCATGTTTCCAGCTATATTAGGTGGTATGAGTTTATATGTTTTACCCACAACCATAAAAAACTTTTTTCAAAGAAATAAAAACAAAGCAAAAAACTGGAAATTATACAAAGCTATCCCAGATATAAATTTGGAAAACTTTCCCAAAATCACTAAAGCTTATTTCAGCAAAGAAGATCTTATTACCTTAGAAAAAATTTTTGAACAAACAAAATACCCTGAAGAATTAAAAGAAATTGTACAAACTTTTAAAAGTAACGTCAGTCAAGAAAATTTTTATAATGCTGTCAAAAAGTTACAAACTGTCAAAATAAACAATTTAACAATTAAAAAAGATTTAAAATATTATTTACAAAATATAATAATGAACCCTATCATAGCCGCTGGAAACTATAACCCAAACAATAATACTATTACCATGTTTTTACACAAAAAACACGTTTTATCACATGAATTTCTTCATATGGCTTCAGTTAAGAATAAAGACAATAGTGGTTTTTGGTTAAATACTAGATTTGATCAAGAAATAGGACGAGGACTTGATGAAGGCTACACCGAACTTTTAAACCAAAGAATTTTTAAAAGTAAATCTCTTAGTTATTTTCATAATGTGAAAATTGCTAGACTATTAGAAACTTTTTTCGATAATCCAAAAGACATGGAAAACGCTTATTTTAATGGTAATATTAACGAAATAT
>CALVID010000035.1 GCA_944329355.1 uncultured Bacilli bacterium | reverse complement strand
TATAAAGGGTAGCGACTATCCGATACTGGTCTATGGAGGAGTCTAAGATTCCTATGAAGTAGAAATAGCTTACCGTGAGGTAAGCTGATGTCAAAATTTATTTTGGCATTTTGTTCTTTGTTAAAACATATATTTATATAGAAAGGGTGAGCCAGTATGGATAAAATAGATAGTGTCATAACTTCATTAAATCATAGTATCACCATTAACGAAAGAAAAAATATCATTATCACAGGTGTAAAAAAAATAGAAAGTTTTGACGAAAACGAATTTTTTATGGAAACAAGTATGGGAAATTTAACCCTAAAAGGAGAAGAATTAGAAATCATTAAATTGGATACTTATCAAGGTAATGTTTCAATAAAGGGTAAAGTTGATAGTATATCTTATACAGAAGATTCTACCAAAGAAAAAGAAGGCGGTCTATTCAACAAATTATTTAAATAATGCCTTTAAATATTCAAATCAATTCACTAATTTTTTCTTTCGCCTTCGGTATCTTCTTTTCCATCTTTCTAAATATAAACCATAAAATAATTTTTAACTCTAAAAAGATTATTAAACTTGTAGGAACAATACTTGTTGTTTTTTCCAGTGTTTTACTTTATTTTATAATATTATTAAACATCAATAACGCTACATTTCATTTATATGAAATAATAATGATAGTCTTAGGGTTTTATTTAGAAAATATATTACAAAATAAAATAATAAGAAAACATAAACATTAAATTTAAACCATGTAAATAAAATGTCTAACAAAATAACCTACGTTGTAAAAATATAGGAAAAATGCTATACTTTTACTAGAAAGTAGGTGATAAAATGGCCAAGAAAAAAGTCCCCAAAAAAGCCAAAAGACGTTTAGCTATCTTTGGACCTGTAGCCATATTTATTATCATTTACTGCACATTTACCTTATGTACAACTGTTACTGATTTATATAAACTAAGTAATGAAGAAAAAAATTTAAATAATAAATTAAGTACTTTAAAAACCAATGCTAGTGATTTAAAAACTGAAATAACTAAATTACAAGACAAAGATTATGTCGCAAGATATGCTAGAGAAAACTATTTATATACAAGAAATGGTGAATACGTCATCAAAACAGATGAAAAAGATACTAAACAAAAAAAAGAAACCCCAAAAGACGAACAATATATTATATATATATGTATAGGGGCTGTACTTTTTATTATTTTATTTATAATTATAAAACATAAAAGAAAACGAAAAAGTTCCAAATAAAGGAACTTTTTATAGTTTAAAATCGTCGACAATTTCATCATTCATATCTTTACCATCAAAATATAATTTGCTTTTAAATTTAAAAAATAAAGCTATAATATTTGATGGAAAAGACTTAACTAATTTATTATAATCAGTAATAATATCGTTATAATATTTTCTAAAAGCAACAATTTCAGCTTCAGATTCATTTAATGCAATATCAATTTTCATAAAAGATTCTACATTCTTAAGTTTAGGATATTCAGCTTTATACTTTTCAAATTCTTTTAAAGCATCATATAATTTTCTATCAAGTTCAAAATTACTAAGTTTCCGTGAACGAAGTTTTACAATTTGTTCTAGCACATCTTCTTCAGTATTAGAATTGGCCTTAATGACATCAATGGATTTATTTAATAAATCAAATCTTTTTCTTAACACCGCATCTATATTAGCTTCAGCTTCGTTTATTCTAATAATTAGCACTTGAAATTGATTATAACTAGTCGCTACCCAAATAATAAAAAGTGAAATAGCAAGTAAAATAGATGTTACAACAATAAATACTCCCATACCATCACCTTAAAAATATTATAACAAATATTAATTTACTTTTCAATTATTCGGATAAAATTCAGGATCTGAAATAATTCTTTCATCAAACTTAATGAAATTCACATAAATAATTAAAATTAAATACCAATCTCCAGTTTTGGGATCGCTTAAAATAATATGATCTCGTCCAGATTGTTCAATTATACCAGAAAACACTTTGTTTCTCCATTCATCAGAATCAGGATAAGAAGCATAAATTTGAACCTTTTTACCTCTATTTAATCTTAAAATATTCTCAATATAAGATTGTTCTACAGGTACATTATAATTCATCTGTGTTTGTTGATTGGGAATATTACCACTTCCAGAATAAATTGGATTACCAGGGAATCCCGCTTGGTTTACAAAATTATTGTTCATTTAATCACCCTTTCCATAATAATATATTCTTAAAATGTTAAAATATGTTATACTAAAAAAGGAAAGGAAGGTAAAATGAAAGTTATTTTAGGAGTATCAAATCGTCATGTTCATTTAAAAGAACAAGACTATAAAACATTGTTTGGAGATGAACCAATAAATAAAGTTAAAGACTTACGTCAACCAGGTCAATTTGCTACAGACAAGTTTGTAACTATTAAAAACGGTGAAAAAGAAATTAAAAATGTAAGAGTATTAGGACCGCTTAGAAATTATACTCAAGTTGAAATTTCTAAAACAGATGCCTATACATTAAAATTAAACCCACCTATAAGGACATCAGGAGACTTAAAAGACTCTAGCCCAATAACAGTTATTGGTCCAAAAGGAAGCATTAATTTAAAAGAAGGTTGTATTTTAGCTAATCGTCATCTTCATATAAGTGAAGAAGAAGTAAAAAAATATGGTTTAGAAGGTGTAGTAAAAGTAAAAGTAAAAGTAGATGGTGAAAAAGGTGGTGTTTTAAATAATATTTATTTAAAAATACAAGAACCATCACTTTTAGAAATGCATATCGATACTGATGAAGGAAATGCCTTTGGATTAAAAACAGGTGATGAATTAGAAATAATTGAATTTGAGAGGAGAGATTAAATGAAATTAAAAAACAAAGTAGCTATAATTACTGGCGGAGCTATGGGAAATGGTTTAGGTATAGCTAAAGTATTCTTAAAAGAAGGTGCTAAAATAGCTATATTAGATTATAACGAAAAAATATTTGAAACAGTAAATGAATTAAAAAGTCAAAATTATGAAATTTTAGGTTATAAAGTTGATATTAGAGATTTTGATAAAGTAAATGAAGCAATTAAAGACATAAGTAATAAATGGGGTAACATAGATATACTAGTTAATAATGCTGGTGTATGTAGACTAAAACCATTTTTAGAAATGGAAGACGATTTAAGAGATTTTCATTTTGATATAAATATAAAAGGGTCTTGGAATGTTACAAAAGCCACATTGCCATATATGAAAAAAGGGTCAATAGTTAATCTATCAAGTGTAACAGGCCCACTAGTAGCTGATAGCGGAGAAGTAGCATACGCTACAACAAAAGCCGCTTTAATAGGCTTTACTAAAGGATTGGCCGCTGAACTTGCATCACAAAACATTAGAGTAAATGCTATTATGCCAGGATATATCATGACTCCAATGGTTGAAGGTATGGCAAAAGAAACAAACCCAGAAAAACCACAGAATGTAATTGATGGAATTGCTCAAGGAATCCCTATGAAAAGACTAGGAACAATAGAAGAATTGGGTAATCTAGCCGCCTTTCTAGCATCTGATGAATCTAGTTATCTTACTGCTAGCTGTATTGTAATTGATGGAGGATCAACATTACCAGAAACCATGACAATGGGTGTCTAAAACTACTTTAATAGTAGTTTTTTTGCAACTTATATTTTCTTGACAATATAAACAAAAAACAATATAATATGCATTCAGAAAGGTGATATTATGGGCGGAATTATAACTAATGAAGAAGAACTAGTTGAAATTTTAAAAGCTTTATTTTACGACTATATTGAAAGAAAAAGAACTAGAAGATTATATCAAGATGGAATTACAATTCCTAAAAGGCTTTTAATTTTTTACTATCAATTACCTGAAGAAAAACGTCATTTAAAAGATGTCTCTAATGAATTTCTAAACCATTATATAGCATGTGAATCAATTTTAGAAAATGCCCACATGAAATTTGAAAAAGACGGACTAAAAGAAATGTATAATTATGTATTATCAGATGACATAAATTATCGATTTGATATTTACACTTTGCTTGAATTACATAGACACCTATATTCCAAAGCTCCTTATCCTGAAGTAGGTGGAGTTATTAGAAATAGTGATGCCCACATAGATGGAGCAGCTATCGATCTAACCCCAGCCAGCAATATCCGTTATGAATTGAAAATGTTAGATTATGATCTACAGGAAATATTAGATATGCAAGACCAAGTAAAAATGAACCCAGCATACCTATTCCCATATATAGATAAATGCATTAAATTTAAATGTCAATTAATTAAAGTTCATCCGTTTGCTGATGGGAATGGTAGAACAGTCAGAGCATTCATGAACAAATTATTCATTGATGTAGGACTTCCAATGATATATATTTCAAGTCATGAAAACGCTTCATATAAAAAAGCTATGCAAAAAGCAATTGGTGAAGAAAATGATTACTCTGCAATTTTAAATTTTTACTATTGTAAATTATGTGATTCAATTGTCGAATTAGAAAATAGCTATCATAGTGATAAGAAAGTTAACCCCTCACCAAAGATAATTATGGATATAGTAAAAAAAGTCAAAGATAAAATTCCTTCTATGACTTTCCATTATAGTATAGATGAAGAAATTGCTTCTATGATCCAAGATTATTTAGATGAGAAAGATATTAGCTCAAAAATTGTAAATATTTCTTTTTTTGATCCTTTATTAGAACCACATGCCTTTGTTGTGGCTACTTATCCAGAAACTCATATAAATAAAATTAATAAATTATTAATAGATCCATTATTTGAACACTTTATTGATGAACATGAAATAACCTATACAAAAGATAATATGTCAATGATTGAAAATCTAAAAAATAATGGTATAATTTTTGCAAATCAAAATGAATTGTATAAATATTTAGTTGTTTTTTATCAAGAATTTCACAATCGTCATAAAATAAAACAAAAAACCAAATAAATTTATTCTTCTAGTTTTACAGTGGGAACTGAATCATCTAAAGAAGTCTTAACTTCAGATGGTTCAGTTCCTTTTATATAATATAAAATTTTAGCCTTAGATCCATCAGTAACAGCTTTACCACTTATTGGATCAATTGCTACTCCAACTACATTATTAGGAGTCTTATACCATGTATCTTTATCATCCTTACCTTTTAAATAATTTTCCATAACATCTACCCAAGCATTTTTTAAATTAGAGCTATCTTTACTAGATACATCTTTATTATCGTCGTAACCTGTCCACATCCCCACAAGTAGTTCCTTATTATAACCAAAAATCAAATTATCAGTATTAGTAGTTCCGGTTTTCAAAGCATATTTGTGTGTCATCTTAGGTGCAATACTTAAACAAGTAGGAACATTATAATCTTTGAATTCACTGGCATAAGTAGTTGTTAAAAGCTCGTTTAAAATATATACTGTATTTTTATTTAAAATATTTTCCAAATTGGGTTTATATTCATATAAAATATTACCATCAATATCGGTAACTTTACTGATAAAATAAGGTTTAACTTTATAACCTTCATTAGCTAAAGCTCCATATGCCGCCATCATATCCATCATATTAATTTCTTCTGCTCCTAAAGCCAAAGAAGGCAAAGTATTAAGTTTCTCATTAATGCCAACTCTTCTTAAAATATCTGGCAAAGCATCATCTCCTAAAAACAAATGAGTTTTAACCGCATAAATATTATCAGAATAACTAATAGCTGCAGCTAAACTAATCGGTCCATTCGCATATTCATCATTGTAATTTTTAGGGGTATAAGTTTTGTTTCCTGAAAAACTAAACGTTGTTTTTTCACTAGTAAAGGTAGTTGATGGAGTAAATCCATTTTCCAAAGCTGAATAATATAAAAAAGGTTTAATCGTTGATCCAACTTGTCTTTTAGCCATTGTAGCCCTATTATATTGACTTTTATTATAATCTCTCCCTCCAGATAAAGCTAAAACCTTACCACTTTTAGGATCCATTACAACCCCAGCCATTTGAATATCCGGATTAGTAATATTTTTGTTCACACTATCTTCTAAAACTTGTTGTGCCTTAATATCCAAATTAGTGTATATTTTAAGACCACCAGTTTCTAAAAAGGATGAAGGAATAGTCTTAATACTTTTAAGTTCATCCATAACTGCATCTTGATAATACATCATCATTTTTAAATTATCACTATCTTCACTTTTTTCATAATTTAATTTAGTATTATAAGCATTATCAGCCTCATCTTGTGAAATATATTTATTTTTAACCATAGTATCTAAAATAATTTTTTGCCTATTTTTGGCCTTTTCTTCATTTATTAAAGGAGAATATTGACTAGGATTTTTAGGTATTCCCGCCAACATACTTGCCTCAGCTAAAGTTAGATCTTTCGCATTTTTATTAAAATAATATTTTGAAGCATTTTCAATTCCAAATATTCCACCATAATTAATTGTATTTAAATAACCTTCTAAAATATCATCTTTACTATAATGGCTTTCTAATCTTATTGTAATCCATGCCTCTTTAATTTTTCTATCCCAAGTTTTATCAAAGTCTAAAAACAAATTTTTTGCATATTGCTGGGTAATTGTTGAAGCCCCTTGTAAAGTCTCTCCAGATTTTAAATTAATAAACAAAGCCTTAAAAATTCTTAAATAATCAAACCCTTGATGTTTATAAAAATTTTTATCTTCCACAGAAATAGTCGCATTAATTAAATCTTTAGAAATATCTTTTAAATCAACGCTTTTGTTAGAACTAGCCGTATAAACATCTCCATTAATATCGTATAAATGATATCCATTAGCTCCAGTAATTGGCAATTTTGGTTGCATTTTCGCATATAAATAAATACCGAAGTAGGTAATAATAAAAAAGAAAATAATTCCAAATATAACAAAAAACCATTTTTTAGATTTTTTAGGTTTTACCTTTTTCATATCACCACATCACTTTCTAAAATTATTATTGGAAATTTTTTCAAAAATATAAGCAAAAAAAATAATATATATGTTATAATCTTTGTGCGAGGGAATCAATATGAGTAAAATAAATATTAAAGCCATATTAAAAAGTAACGAAGAAACACATATTTTTCAGGGAAAAGGCATAAAAAAAGATAGTCAAATTATTTATCTTGATGAAAATACCCAAACAAAAATAACTCTAGATAATATAATAACTATCGAAAGAAAATCAAACTATCATTTAATTTTAAATTTAAAAAAAGGTATAAAACTTAAAGGAAAATACATAAATAATTATGGAACAATTGAATTAGAAACATATGCAGCAGAAATTATTAAAAAGAAAAATGAAATACAAATCACTTATACAATAATTGCAAATAAAGAAGTCCTTGACACCTTTACATATAAATTAAAATTTTCACTTGACACATGAATAGAATATGATACAATGTTCTAAGATTAATTCTATTGGAGGTATAAAATATGAAATTATCAAAAATGTCTAAAGAAGAATTAGAACTTTATTCATACACAGATCTTGCAACTATGATTTTAAAAGAAGAAAAGAAAAGTTTAAGTACTGCCGAAATATTTAAAAAAATATGTAATTTGCTAGAACTTTCTGATGAAGAATATGCTAATAAAATAGGTGATTTTTATACAACGTTGACAACAGATAAAACCTTTATTTTATTAGATGATGCCACTTGGGATTTAAGAGATCGCCATTCAATAAAAGTTGATTTAAATGAAGAAGATAGTGATGAAGAAGAAGATCTAACTGAAACAGAAGAAGAATTAGATGATGAATTAGATGACATGGCTTCAGAAGATATGCATGATATGGATGATGACTCACAGTTAGATGACACAGATCTAGATGATGTTGAAGATCTAGAAGACGATTTAACAATCGTAGAAGAAGATGAACTTGATTAAATTTATTAAATACCTAATCATATATTGAATTAGGTGTTTTTAACATAAAAATCAATTACTATTTATTTGATAAATGCCATAAAATATAGTATAATCTTATTGCGAAAAGGTGATGAAAATGATAGAAAGATTAATTGCAATCGAAGAAAAATATAATGAACTAACTGAAGAATTAAGTAAACCAGAAATTTTAAGTAATATAAAGAAAACATTAGAATTGCAAAAAGAACAAGCATCATTAAAAGAAGCCTATGATGCCTATCAAAAATATAAAAAAATAGAATCAGATTTAGAAGAAGCCAAAGAAATGACAAAAGATCCGGACTTGGGAGAATTTGCTAAAGAAGAAGTCAATCGATTAAATCAAGAAAAAGAAAATTTAGAAAGTCAAATAGAAATAATATTACTTCCAAAAGATCCCAATGATGGCAAAAACGTTATAGTTGAAATAAGAGGAGCAGCTGGAGGTGATGAAGCCAACATCTTTGCTGGGGATCTATATAGAATGTACATCAAATACGCCGAAAAACAGGGCTGGAAAATTGAAGTACTTTCTGAAGAACATTCAGATGCCGGAGGCTATCCATTAGTTGAATTTATGGTTAAAGGTGATAATGTATATTCAAAACTAAAATATGAATCAGGAGCCCATAGAGTTCAAAGAGTACCTATCACAGAAACCCAAGGTAGAGTTCATACTTCAACAGCCACAGTGTTAGTTATGCCAGAAGCAGAAGAAGTTGATGTTGAAATTAATCCCAGTGATTTAAGAATAGATGTTTATAGAAGTACAGGAGCTGGTGGACAGTGCGTAAACACAACAGACAGTGCTGTTAGAATAACCCATTTACCAACTAATACTGTTGTAACTTGTCAAAATGAACGAAGTCAAATCCAAAATAAAGAAAAAGCAATGCAGATGCTAAGAACAAGACTTTATGAAGCTAAATTGCGAGAGCAAGAAGAAAAACTAGGAACAGAAAGAAGAAGTAAAATAGGTACTGGTGATAGATCTGAAAAAATAAGAACTTATAACTATCCGCAAAATAGAGTAACTGATCATAGAATAGGTTATACCACTAAAAATTTAGATAGAGTTATGGAAGGTAATCTTGAAGATATAATTGAAGCTTTAATTACTGAAGATCAAAATAGAAAATTAAAAGAAGCTTAAATGACAGATATAGAATATTTAAAAAAATATCTTCCAAAAGATAAACTAGAAGAAGGATTAAAAAAACTAAAAAAAGGACTTCCTGTTCAATATATCGTTGGTCATGTTGATTTTTATGATATTAATCTTTTAGTAAACAAAAATGTTTTAATACCTAGATTTGAAACAGAAACACTAGTAGAAAAAACTATCAATTATTCTCGAAAGTTAAAAGAACCTTTAGAAATATTAGATATAGGTACAGGCAGCGGGGCAATTGCTATAACATTATCTAAACATCTAAATTGCCATGTTCTAGCTACCGATATTTCTTTAAAAGCATTAGAAGTGGCTAAAAAAAATGCAGATAGAAATAATGTTAAAGTTAATTTTAAACAAAGTGATTTATTTGAAAACATTCAAGGAAAATTTGACCTCATAATTAGTAATCCCCCATATATTGCTAAAGATGAAACCATAGATTTAGTTGTAAAAAATAATGAACCTCATCAAGCATTATATGCTGATGAACATGGTTTATATTTTTATAGGGCAATCTTAGAAAATGTAAAACCTTTTTTAAAACAAACAAGCATAATAGCCTTTGAGATAGGCATGACCCAAGCAGAAGAAATCAAAAAAATTATAACTAAAAATTTACCAAATTCTGAAGTCAAAGTTGAACAAGATTTATCTGGTAAAGATCGTTATATTTTTGTTTTTAATAAACAGTAAAAATATAAAATTCAAGAAAAAGTAGACTGCATTAGTCAAGTAAAAGTAGACAATAAAATATAAAAAGTGAACAGTTAGGAATTAGTGTGTACTTGTTTAAATTGAATAGGGGTAAGATAGTTCAAAGCAGCTTGAGGTCTTTCATAGTTGAAATAATGAATATATTTGTCAATTTCAGAGAAAACATCATTGGAAGAATTAATTTTAAAATCAATAAACAATTCTTCCTTAACCCAACCATTGATAGCTTCCATAGCTCCGTTTTCAGTAGGTTTTCCTGGATTTGACATAGAATGTATGATATTATAATTATTGAGAGATTCATTGAATTTCTTAGAAGAATATACAGAACCTTGGTCAGAATGAAGAATAGTAACAAGGTCTAGGTATTCTTCTTTTTTATGTAAAACAATTTTTAAACCGTCGTGGTATGTATTAGGATCACCTTTTTTGTCGGATAAAGAGTAAGCAATAATTTCGTTGTTGAATAAATCCATATATAGAGTCAATTCATAGTATTTGTGATTGGCCCAAAAGGCAGTCATATCACTGACAATAATTTGAAAAGGAGAAGAAGGATTAAGTTCAGCTAAAATGTAATTAGGAAAATCTTTAAGTTCGCGATTAGCTTTTTTTCCATATCTTTTAAAGTGCCTAGAATGAGATTTAATATTTAAATATTTACATATTTTATGGGCAAAATTATCAGAAAATACAATACCTAAATCAAGCTTAATTTTGGCATTTAACCAACGATAACCATGAGAAGGGTATTTATTATGATATTGTTCAAAAAGATTACAAGCAAAGTTTCTATCTAAGGAACGTTTAGAAGGATGAGAGCGTCTATCTAACCATTTATAAAAACCAGAACGATTAATATTCATGTCATTACATAAAGAGAGAACAGAATATTTGTCGGATAATTGTAATATTACTTCGAATTCTTTTTGGAGAAAGAAACGAACACCTTTTTTCCCGTACCATCTTGTTTCGTCACAAGATAGTTTTTTTTTAGCCTTGCAAATTCGATATCTTTTTTCATCAATAGTTTTTTAAGTTCATCAATAGATAAATCATTATAAAGATTATTAGGACAAATAGGAGAAAGAGATTTAAAATCATTAGGATTATCATCAGAATCAAAACAATGATTATCTTTATTAAAAGCAGTAATCCATTTTTCTAAAGTTTTAATAGGTATCCCATAATCATCAGCCGTTTTAAGAGTTGATTTACCGTTGAGACAGATATCTTCACATAGTTTCTTTTTAAGAATTTTTGGATATTTAACAGACATAAATAACTAACCACCTTTCTAAGTGTCTACAAAAATATAAAAATGTGTACATAATAGTAAAAATGAATAATAAAGTAATAGGAGTGTTTACTTTAAAAATATAAATGAATATAATTTTAATAATATTGTATACTTTCCCCCCCTCCGTTGTCTACTTTAAGTATACCACTACAGACAGCCCCCACCACCCCATAAAAGAAGCAAGTGTAAAACCTTGTTTCTTTTTTATATTATATGGGAAAAATCTTGAAATTTTGATGGGGGGAGGGGGGGTATAATATAATTGGTGAATAATATGCATAGAACAAAAAGGAAAAGAAAAATAATAATAATTAGTTTGATAGGAATATTACTAACAATGATAGTAGGATATGCCGCCTTTTCAACTAATCTAACTATAAAAGGAAC
>CALVID010000034.1 GCA_944329355.1 uncultured Bacilli bacterium | reverse complement strand
AATTTGATCAAAGGCACTTTTACTTTTACCTTTTTTCTTATATTCTTTTATTTTATCATCTAAAAAATAATTATATATAAATCTTGAACACCCTATAGTTTTATTAATTAATTCTTTTTGTTTTTCATTAGGATACATTCTAAACACATAACCTTTTAATATTTTCATGCTTTCACCTTCTATCTTTGATGTATTCACTATATCACATACATATGTTCTTGTAAATGGGTTTTTGCAAATTTTACCAAAAAAGTATGACTTTCCAATGAATCCTACAACTATTGAAGTTGATTATTAAATACACTATATTTTGAATTTTTAACGGATTTAATTGCCACCTTTTTTAGAGGTGTTTTATACATTTTGATATTTTTCATTTTACAAAGCAAATTCCTAATAAATGAAAAAAGACGAATTATTCGCCTTTTTCTTCTTTAACTTTATTATATTCTTCGAGAATAGCGTCTTCAAACATTTTACGGCACTCTGGAGTAATTGGGTGTGCGACATCATGATATGTGCCATCATTGTTTTTACGACTTGGCATTGCAACAAATAAGCCATTATCACCCTCGATAATTCTAATTCCGTGAATTGCGAAGCAGTCATCTACTACTACTGATACGATACCACGCATACGGTTTTCACTGTCGACTTTGCGAACGTTGACTGATGTGATTTTCAAGCTAACCTCTCCCTTCTAGCATGATTTCATTTTAATTGTACAATATTTTATTGGAAAAATCAAGTAAACATGATACCTTATTCATATATTTTAATAGTTTTTGTGATTATATCGGCATATGAGAAAGATTTTATACTGTGATTTTCGATAAGTTCGACTAAAAACACACAATTATATATCTTTATTATTTTTGCTTCGTAGGTTTCAAATTTATTTCTTCCTAGATTATATTTTATTTTTACTATTTGGCCTATATGAGGAATTAGGGCTTTTTTTATTATGTCTTTAGTACAAATAGTTTTAGCGGGGATAACCAACATACATTGTTCCTTTTGTGATTATTCCACCCATTCCGTCTTTGCCATACTTAGTTTTATCTAATATATCTTTTATGTCGATATCTTTATTAATATCAGAAAGGCTCATTTTTGTAGCAACTATTGCTGGATCTAAGGCATGTATATTTATCCTTTTAGGACTGGAAGCAAAGTTAGCACCAGCTCTAATTAATTCTTCATAGTATGAAGAGCATCCACCGGCTATAATAATTAATTTTTCATGACTATTTTCATATTTCCTAGCTTCTTTTATAGCTGATGAAAAATATTTGCTATTTTTATAGGCATCTATATTATTAGTATCACCTTTTCTTTTATAATAAGCATCATGACCTGTTATAACAACTATATTTGGCTTATATTTGTTTAACCACTCTTGCATATGCTTTGGCATGTTTTTTTCTTCTTCATTTATTCCCATAGCCCATATGTTTATATCTTTATAATAGTCTAAACATCTTTTTAAAAAATCTTTATCGCTATCTATGTGAAGTATTTTACCTGGTAAATAGAAAAAATCATTTCTATCTAATTCTTCTTTGGGCTGTATTCTTTCTAAAAATGTTTTTTCTCCTTCAATGTCGCCTCCTTCGTATTTTTTTAAATCGTTTAGTGGACTATCTACTAACAATCTAACGTTTATTCCTTTTAATTCACATGTATTTTCTTCTATTTTTTGTATTTTAAATACAATATCATTATTATGTGAATTACGGGTTACTAAATCACCTATTTTAAATTCCATATTATCACCCAAATAAGTATATGTTTTGGATATTTTTTTATAACAAAAAAGTCTTATTTTCTTAAGACTTTTGGGGCGTTAAATATTACTTCTTCACTATAATATTCGTCAGTTCTATCTGTTTCTTTCCAATTATATGCTTCTATTATTTTATTAAATTCGTCTAATCTTTTTGTTGGTATGGTAATTAATGGGGTATCTGTTTGTAAATATTCGAATGAATCTTCTAATATTTGCTTGCTATAACCTTTTTTTCTATAATCTTCATTTACTAGTAAGGTGCATATTTTCTTTTCATCTTTATTTTTTAAGGTTGCTAGACTAACTATTTCTAAACCATCTAAATAAAAAATTATATCTCCTTCTTTTTTAAATATTCTTGGTAGATTTACGGTGTAAAACCACTTTAAATATTCTGGATACTGGTCTTGATTATATGTTGTTTGAAGATATATGGCCGCAACTGTTTTAGAAAAATTTTTACCTGTCATTTGGCTTAAAACATACTTTTCCATTATTACTTCCTCCATTTAGTTTTTTATTGTATCATAAAAAGTTCCACATGGGAACTATTTATTTAATATGGCGTCTATTGGTTTAATTCTATTTACTCTACTAATCGAAATAAATGTTATTACTAAAGCTATTATAATTGTAAAGATAAACATGCCTAATGGAACTAATGGGCTTTTTATTATTCCGTTTAAGGTATAATACATGTTTCCAAACATACTTTTATTTAATAAATTACAAGCATATATCCAACCTATAACTGATAATATCCATGATAGGAAACCGATTATTAATGATTCATAGGTAAATATTTTTAGGGTGTCTTTATTTCTAGCTCCTAGGGCTCTTAATATTCCTATTTCTTTTTTGGCATATGATATTGATGTTCCTATGAAGTTTGAAAATAGTAAAATGGCAAATAATACAAAGATTAAACTGACTACTAATATGTATTTATATAGTGCTTTATATGTATCAATGACCATAGATATATCTGATTCATGTGGCATACTATAGGTATAATATGTTCCATTTTTAAAATCTCTTATTTGACTAAATTTATATTTGTTAAAAATTTCTTTTAGATTTTTAACGTTATCATCATAAATATATACTTCTTCTAATGTTTTTACACTTGGTGTATATTCTTCTACATATTCGTTACTGACATACGAATTATCTTCTATAGTTACTCCTATAGTGTTTATAACAATATTATCGGTTTTACCTGTTTCTTGATTATATTTTTTTAGCTTTATTTTTAATGCTTTAAAACTATTACTGTTTAAATAATTTTGGGTATATGTTTCTACAATTTGATTATATGAAAGCGTGCTATTTTCTTTTGAATAATCTTCTAATCCTTGATTATAATTTGGATCTAGTTTTTTTAAATCATTTATAGATATTATTACTTCATTTTTACTTAATTTGTTTACTTCTTTTAATCCTTCTTTGGTAATTATAGTTTTATTTTCGGTTAAACTATTTAAATTATATGCGGATATTTCTTCTGGATTAATATTTTCATTATCTATTATATTTGTAATAGACATTTTAGTTAATATTTCTCTTTTATCACTATTTAATTTAGCTACATTTGTAAAACCTTTTACATAAACAGTGTTTGATAGGCCTATATAATTATATTGTATGTAATTTCTTAGGTCATTATTATTAATCGGATTCCCATTTTTATATTCTTCAAACTGACTATTATCATCATCTACTACTCCTGATATAGTGACTTTATTATCACCTAATTTTAATTCGTGTTTTGAATTTACAAGCTCTTCGATACTTTTTGGTTTATATAAATTATTTTCACTATCGATAATGCCATATTTGATCATGTATTCGGCTAAATATTTATGAATGACTAATTCTTGATTTGTCTCTGGAAGTTTACCGATTAATTTACCTACTACTTTGTCATTTGTTATTTCAACGAATCTGATAATAGCTGGTTCACTCATATAATAATCTGGTTTTTCTATTTCTGACGCACCTAATTCAAATGTTAAAATTGAATTATTATCATATAACATATAGGCTTTGTTTAAGGTACTTTGAGTATCTTTTTCTATTTGCTTTATGTCTTCTTCTTTTAATTCATATGTTCTTTGGTCATATAATCCATAATATTCTGTTTTATTTACGGTATAGACATATTGGTTATTTTCCTTCATGGTGTTGGTCATTAAATCTACTTTATCAAATATTAAACAGTTTACGGTAAAGCCCATAAAGATTAAAGCCATAGCTGTTAATATGCAAGTCATTAAAAGTTTTAATGGTTTTATGGTAAGGGATTTTAATGCTAATTTAATACTGTAGGAAAATGGTAGTTTTGATTTTTTTAAATTTAACTTTTCTTCTTTTTCTTCTATCTCTGGTTTTGTATCTTTTATAATATTTCCGTCTTTTAGTTCGATTATTCTATCGGCATATTTATTTGCGGATTCTATATCATGTGAGACGACTATTACTAGTTTTTCTTTAGATATTTCTTTTAATAAATCAAATATTTGTTTTCCATTTGTTTGATCTAAATTACCTGTAGGTTCATCAGCTAGAATTATTTTTGGATTTTTTATTAAAGCTCTGGCAATGGCAACTCTTTGTTTTTGTCCTCCTGATAATTCGTTTGGTTTTCTTTGCTCTAAATCTTTTAATCCTAAACGATTTAATAAATTTTCTACTTCATCTTTTTGGGGTTTTTGATTTTGCAGTCTTAAAGCTAGTTCTATGTTTTCATAGACATTATACTCTTCTAAAATATTAAATTCTTGAAAGATAAAGCCTATATACGCATTTCTATATGCATCATACTCTTTATTTTTAAATTTACTTATGTTTTGATTATTTATTAATAATTCACCACTTGTTATATTATCTAATCCACCTAATATATTTAACATGGTGGATTTCCCACTACCTGACTTTCCTACTATAAAGACTAAACCGACATTTCCTATTTTTAAATTTATATTATTTAAGGCTTTTGTCTCTACTCCTTTTTTTGTTTTATAAGTTTTACTTACATTTTTAAACTCTATCATTTTAACCCCTACTTTCTAGTTTAATTTTATCACATTTTATGGCTAAAATAAATTAAAAACTCTGAAATTAATCAGAGTTAAATTTTTAAATATTTTCTTACAGCTCTCCATGAACCAAACATTCCAACAGCGATACCAATTCCTAATAATATTAATGAAGTTGTGTAAACAAATGGCACTGGTTCTATTAATTTTATGAATGGAGAAAATAAATGCCCATCAAAATTTCTATATAATGCGGTATATCCATAGACTGTTGTTAGTATTGGAATAATAGATCCTAGTGCTCCTAATAATAATCCTTCAATAATAAATGGTATTCTAATGTTTAAATTAGAGGCACCAATTAATCTCATAATACCAATTTCTCTTTGTCTAGAATTGATAGTGATTTTAATAGTATTGGAAATTAGAAAGGCTGTAACTAATATTAATGCAATAACTGCTCCTAAGCAAATTTTGTGAACAAAGTCGAATGTTGATATCAATTGTTCAACCATACCTTCACCATATTTTACTAAGGTTATCCCATCAATTTTTTCTATTTGATTAGCTACTTTTTTGATTGTTTCAATATCTTTTACTTTAATTTGAAAAGTATTTTGAATTGGGTTTTCTTCATCTGTCCAGTTTTTCATAATACTATCAAAAACTTCTGATGATTCACGCATCTCCTTAGTTATTTCAGTTTTTGAACGAAATTCATAACTATCAACATTATCAAGTGTACTGATTTTATCTTTTATTTCATTTATTTGATCATCATTTAATTCATTATTTATAAAGGCAACAATGGTTACGTCTCTTTCAACTAATTTAGTAAAGTTATCCACATTATTAGATAATACTATGGATACGGCAACTACAATTAAGGTTATTGTTATACATGAAATAGAAGCAAATGATAAAGAGAAATTTCTAAAAACTCCTTTAAAAGCATCTCTAAAATTTCTTCCGATAATTCTAAATGTTTTCATTACTATATGTTCCTTTCTTATAATCTTTTAATACTCTACCAGCATCTAAAACAATAACCCTTTTGTTCATCTTTTTAACTATGTTGATATCATGAGTAACCATAATTATTGTTGTACCTAATTTATTAATTTCTTCTAAAACTTCCATAATTTCCATACCTGTTGATGGATCTAAGTTTCCAGTCGGCTCATCACAAATTAATAATTTTGGTCCATTGACTATAGCTCTAGCAATGGCAACACGTTGTTGTTCTCCACCGGATAATTGTGAAGGGTAATTTTTTACTTTATTTTTTAAACCAACTAATTCTAATACTTTCAATACTTTGGCATGTATTTCATCTTTTGGTAGGCCAAAGATTTCTAAAGCAAAAGCTACATTTTCATATACTGTTGATTTTGGAAGAAGTTTAAAATCTTGGAAAACGACTCCTATTTTTCTTCTAATTTTGTATACTTTACCATTTCTAAGTTTACCAACATCAATACCTCCAACAATAATTTGCCCAGATGATGGTTTTTCTTCACGATATAACATTTTTATTAAAGTACTTTTACCACAACCAGTCGAACCAATGATAAAAACAAAATCACCTTTAGCTATGGTTAGGTTTAAGTTTTGAATAGCAGTAACACCTGTTTTATAAGTTTTTTTGACATTTGTCATTCTTATTAAATCCACAAAAATCACTTCTTTCTATTTAAGCTTTATGTCCCTGGACTTCGTATGTATCAATTATTATTACAAATGCTTCAGGATCTAATTTTTTTATAGCCTCTGTTGCCACAAAATATTCTCTAGTTGGTATGGCACACAATAAAACTTTTTTATTTTTATTTGTGTATCCACCTTGGGCAGATATTTCAGTAACTCCTCGGTTTAGGGTTTCCATAATGAAATTTTTTATATTTGTTTCTTCGGTAGTAATAATTTCTAATGTTTTATATTCAGAAATACCTAATATTACTCTATCACTAATTACACCTGATGAATATAAAGTAATAAATGAATAGATAAATGATTGCCAACCAAAGAAAATTCCACCTGCAAACATAATTAAACCCTCTGAATAAATATTAGCTTTACTATATGGCATTTTACCATAATGTGATAGTATTTGTTTTAATACATCAGTTCCACCGGTAGTAAAATTATTTTTAAATACTAGCCCTGTTCCAATACCACTTATTAAAGCTCCACATAAAGCAATAACAATCATTTCTGTGTCGCCCAAGTTGATATATTTTGGTAAAAACTCTGTTACTTTAACTAATACTGGGTATAAAATAGATCCAACAATGGTTGGTTTGGTTTTATCAGCCCCTAAAAAAACAAAACTTGCAATTAATAGTAGAATATTTCCAACTAAAATAACTAAAGATGGATCAATGTTAAAAAATTTTTCGGTTATAATTGAAAATCCACTTAATCCAAAAATTAAATTACAAGGTTTTAGAAAAATATTGAAAGCACATGCGGATAAAAATATACCTATAAAAAATTGAATATATCGTTTAACTTTTTTACTGCCAGTAATTTCTTTTAAAAGTTTAGTACTATCAACAGATTTCTTTTTGGCAAATATCAACTTGCATTCCTCCTTAAATTAGCATTTATAAAATTATCTAAATTACCGTCTAATACTTTGTTAACGTTAGTTTCTTCATAATTAGTTCTATGGTCTTTCACTAATGAATATGGGTGCATAACATAACTTCTAATTTGAGATCCGAAGTTTATATCTCTTTGTTCTCCTTTTAGTTCGGTTAATTCTCGTTTTTTGTTTTCTTCTTCTATTTCATATAATTTACTTTTTAATATTTGCATAGCTTTTGCTTTGTTTTGAACCTGACTTCTTTCGTTTTGGCATGTTACAACGATACCTGTTGGTAAATGGGTTATTCTCACGGCACTATCAGTGGTATTGACACTTTGTCCACCGGCACCTGAACTATGGAATACATCTATTTTCAAATCTTTTTCACTAATATCCACTTTTACTGTATCATCTATAACCGGAGTAACACTTACAGAGGCAAATGATGTATGTCTTCTAGCACCTGAATCAAATGGAGAAATTCTAACGAGTCTATGAATACCTTTTTCGTTTTTTAGATAACCATAGGCATATAAACCTTTGACAATGATAGTAATACTTTTAATTCCTGCTTCAAGTCCTGGCTGTTCATCAACTATTTCTAATTTATATTTTTTCTTTTCAGCATATCTCGAATACATTCTATATAACATGTTTGCCCAATCACAAGCTTCTGTACCACCAGCACCAGAGTGTATTTCTAAAACGGCATCATTTTTATCATACTCATTATTTAATAAAATGACGGTTTCTATTTCATTTATTTGTTTACTTATAATTTTACTTTCCTCTTCAAGCCAATTTAAGCTTTCTTCGTCATTTGGTTCAAGGGCTTTTGCCATTTCTAAATAATCATTAGTTTCATCTAATAATCTTTCAACATCATTGATGATTTTTTTTTCGCTATTTAAAAGAGTAATGACTTCTTCACTATGTTTTTTGTCATTCCAAAAATTTGGCTCAGCTATTTCCTGTTCTAATTTTTTGATGGTTTGTTTTTTGTTTTCCGGGTCAAAGCGACCTCCATAATTCATTTAGTTTATCTTGATAAATTTCATATATATTGATAGTTTCTTTCAGTTCCATAGATATGCCTCCTATCATGTATTAATTATATCAAATTATTGATTTTTTTACTAGTTAAATTACATGGAAAAAATAGACAATTAATTATCTATTTTCTTTAATATAAAATATTTGCAATCGTATGCTCCATTGATTTTAATATATTCTTCAGCTTGGTTTATATCGTTAATTGATTTGAATTTGGGATTTTCTGGGGTGCAAAAACCTTTTAATCTTAATTTGCCATAAGACCAATCACCTAATATATAATCATAATCTTCAAAATATTCAGTATATTTTTCTTTAATTGCTTCTAAATCAAAAGCATTTTTATAATCTTTATATATTTCATATGTATTATTCTCTATTTTATATTTTTTCATTTTTACCTCCATTCACATTATATCATAACTTAGTCGTTTGGTAGAGTTAAAGATGGGGTTGTTGTATTCATATTACCATAATAACTTGGTACTGTTCCATTAACTAGTTTTAAAACAATTGGAACTTTTGTTTCTAATTCTATTTCTTTATCATAAAATGGAAGAATTAAATTTTCGGTGATTTTGATATTTACATATATTTTTATTAATGCATTATTGATTCCATAATTAGTTACTTCGGTAATTATATTACTAACCACATCACCAGTTAATGATATTTTAATGGGAATTTGAGCACCAAAATTTGCAAATATTGGATTATTAAATATAAAACCACTATTTAAATAATAAATAACACCTTTTTTTAAATTTTTTTCATCATAATTATCTAAAAGATCAGTTTTATATTCCACTTTGTCAATATTTCCTTCTTCTATTAGTTTTAAGTTTTTTTGGATACTTTTTGTAGCTGTAGTTAAATGTTTATTAATCAATGATGTATTAAAGTCGACTGATTTAATTTCACCATTAGAATCATTAGTGATGATAAACAATTTTTCTAGGTCGATAGTGTTTGTAATATATTTATCAATAGCATCATTGATAATAATGCTGGAAAATTTTTTTGCTTCTAAACTGCCATATTCAAAGAGTGATGGCATTATTCTATCTTTTATATATCCAAATATAAAATACAGGCATATTAAAGTGATGACAATAAATATAGCTATTATATTAAGAAATTTCATTTGAAATAATTTTATTTTTCTTTTTAAATGAACCTTATTCATATTTAAATATATTCAAATAAGTTTATTTATTTAGAAAAAAAACTAGATTTTCTAGCTTTTTCTATATTTAAATTTATATGTTACTTCTAATTCATATTGAGGGTTAGAAGCAAACTCTAATATTGAAGTTTTAATCTTCTTTTCAAAATCCGAATGATTTAAAGGTTTATTTAGAACTTTTAGGGATAAAATTTCGTATTCAATTCTAAATCTAGTCATTATCTTTCTTTCAACAATGCGATAATCTTGATCATCTGTATATACCCCTAAAACCGGCTCCCACGCTGTAGCACTTCCTAAGGTTTCTGTTTCTGTATCTTTATATGGTCTACCATTTGGAGCAGTAGAACTTAATGAGCTATATTTTCTTTTAGTACCATTATACCAGCGCCATTGTTGATCGCGATATCGATATAATGTAGTAGTATCTTCATCTGTTTGATCATATTTATCGGTATCGACATCTTCCCTTGCACTATATTGACCACTGTTATAATATATTTTCTTTCCTGAATCATTTAAATAATAAAACTTATAACCTGTAGTGTTTTGAATTGTACGATAATCTTTTTCTTCAGGATAATTTAAAGAATAATCTGTCCATTCAGTATATCTCATACTACCTTCATCTTTATTAGCATAGCCTGAAGGCTGTTCTGAAGAGAAATTAGAATAATCCCCTTCAATATCATACCATTTCCAACTGATATTTCGATAACGATAATAATATGTTGTTTCATTTGTAATGTTACTTATTTTTCCTTCGCTTGGAACTTTTGGTAATTTTGTTTCATCTAAAGGTAATTTTATTCCATATTTTGAAGTTTCATCTGATAATTCTGAATTATCAAAATAGTCTGTCCATTTAGTATGATTGGTTTCTTTTTCATAATAATTATAATAAGGAATAACATCAACTATCGCTTTCCCAGATGGATAAGCTGATTGTTCAGCACTCCAGCCACCATATTTTTTATTAACAGAACATTGTCCACATCCATTTGCATCAATTGTATAAACATAGTCATCTTTATATTTTGTGATTTTGATATTTCCTGAGCAGCGATTATTATCAGTACTAGTACTAGTTAGATATTCATCACTATATAAATCATCTAGTCTAACGTTAATGCTTTCACCTTCTAAACTAGGTAAATTTCCTTGATCTTTAGCATATTTTAAACTGGCACTTTTTAAATTATCATATATTTTTAAACAATGATTATTTTGAAATGCAATTACAATAATAATGATAATGATTATTATTGGTAAAATTGTTCCAAAAACAAACAAAAAACTTAATAAAGGTCTTTTAGATTCCAAAGATTGATTAATTACATTTCCTTCTTCATCAACATAGGCTTGTCTTTTCATTTACTCACCCCTCCATATATTATCATTTTAACACAACTATGGATTTTTTTAAATATTTTATAGAACAAAAGTCAAAATTTGTTAAACAGATTATTCTACTTTTATTATTAAATAAAATTGTGCTTAATTATTATATAAAAAAAGTCTATATTAATGATATAAACTAGTTTAGTAGATATCAAATAAAACAGACTTTTTAATATATCTTATGTTATTTATTTTTATCTTCAGGTAATGAATTGAATATTGTATCAGCAACATCTATTTTGTTGTCTTTAGTTTCACCAACGTTTAATGACTCTATATTGGTGTTTTCAGATGTATTATTGGCTTTTACATCTGCACTAGTAAAGTTAGAAGCAAATAGGTTTTCAGTTGCTTCTGTTTTAGGTTCTACTTGTTCATTATTCTGTGGTTCTACTACTGGTGTTTGAGGTTGTTCTGGTGTTTGGCTTACTTCTTGTACCTCAACATTTGGAGTAGATGACATTTCTTGAACATTGGTTGGAATAGTGGGATTTGTTTG
>CALVID010000033.1 GCA_944329355.1 uncultured Bacilli bacterium | reverse complement strand
TTCTTTGAGTAAAAACATGATATAATATAATAGATTTATGAAAGAAGTGATGAAAATGAACAATAATCCGATTCAATTTTATCCAGGTCATATGGCAAAAACCAAAAGGCTAATTAAAGAAAACTTAAAATATATTGATATCATATATGAAATAATTGATAGTAGAATGCCCAAATCCTCTAAAATAGTTGACATTGATGATATTACTAAAGATAAACCAAGGTTAATGATTATGACTAAAGCTGATTTGTGTGATTTAAAAGAAACTGACAAATGGATAAAATATTATGAAAAGTTAGGATATAAAGTAATATTAATTAACCTAGAACACAATAGTAACCTAAAACCAATACTGAGTGCCACCGAAGCACTATTAAAAGAAAAATCAGAAAAAAGAAAACAGCAAGGATTATTAAATCGCAAAGCAAGAGTATTAGTAGTTGGTGTTCCAAACGTTGGTAAATCTACTTTAATAAATCGTTTGGCCGGTAAAAAAGTTACCCGCACAGGGAATAAACCTGGTGTTACCAAAAACATGAGCTGGATTAGAGTAAATGAAAAAATAGAACTTTTAGATACCCCAGGAGTTTTATGGCCCAAATTAGATCAAAAAGAAGCCTTAAATTTAGCTGCTTTAACAGCCATCAAAGAAGAAAATCTTCCTTTGTTTGATGTGGCGTGTTATATATTAAAATTATTAGAAAAATATTATCCTAATATCTTAACAGAAAGATATGATCTAGATAAATTAGATGAAGATATTGTATTAAGTATTGAAATAATTGGTAAAAAAAGAGGTTGCTTAATTAAAGGTGGAGATATAGATTATAATAAAGTCATATCATTAATAATTGGTGATGTCAAAAATGGTTATATCAAGGGTGTTACTTTTGATAGGTTAGAAAATGAATAAACAAGAATTATTAAATAAATTACAAGAGTATAATTTGGACAATGATAAATTTATTATAATTGGTTCAGCTGCTTTAGTATTAAAAGGCATAAAAGAAAAATGCCATGATATTGATATAGCCTTAAATAAAGATTATAATAATTACTTATTAAAACAATATCACTGTAAATATGAAAAAGAAATTGATGGGCATAAAATATATCTGATAGATGATATATTAAATTTTAGTACTCACTATTATGGATGTTTTAAAGGTGAAAAAATAGAAAACTATTTAATTCAAACGCCAAATGAAGTATTAAAATTAAAACAAACTTTAAATAGAAAAAAAGATGAAGAAGATATAAAACTTATATTAAACTATTTAGAAAATCTAAATATAAATTCTTTGGTTTTAGCTTATATAGGTGATGCTGTATATGAACTTTATATAAGAAAATATCTAATTACTAAAGGCAATTATAAAGTTAAAGATTTACAAAAACAAGCTATTAATTATGTATCAGCTAAAGCACAAAGTAATTTTTTAGATAAAATGTTAGAAGATAATTTTTTGAATAATTATGAATTGGAAATAGTAAAAAGAGCTAGAAATCATAAAGTACTATCACATCCTAAAAATACCAGTATAATAACTTATAAAAAAGCTACTGGTTTAGAAGCTTTAATTGGATATCTAGAAAAAACAAATAAAAACCAAAGAATAGAAGAAATAATGAAATATATAGTAGGTGATTAAATGCGTGTATATGGAAAAAATGTTGTAAAAGAAATATTACAAAAACCAACATTGATAAACAAAGCGTATATTTATGATAAATTTTCTGATGAAGAAATATTAGATAATTTAAAAAAATTAAATATACCATGTCAATTTTTGGATAAAAGAACTTTAGATACCATAGAATTTGGCAATCATCAAGGAATAATATTAGATATAAAAGAATTTGCTTATCAACCTTTAGACAAACTATTAGATAAAGAAATTATTGTCATTTTAGATCATCTAGAAGATCCACATAATTTTGGGGCGATCATCAGAACATGTGAAGCTGCTGGTATCACTAGTATAATTATTCCAAAAGATAGATCTGTTAAAGTAAATGCCACTGTCATGAAAACTTCAGCCGGTGCTATTGAAAACGTTGATATTTGTATGGTAACTAATTTAGTTAATACTATTAAAACTTTAAAAAATAATAATTTTTGGATAATCGGTACTGATATGGAAGGCACAAATTATAAACAAATAGATTATAGTGGTAAAATTGCTATTGTTGTTGGCAATGAAGGTAAAGGATTAAGTAGATTGGTTCAACAAAATTGTGATTATATTGCACAAATACCAATGTATGGTCAGATTAATAGTTTAAATGCCTCAGTGGCAGCAGCAATTATAATTTATGAGGCGGTGATGAATAGATGACATATGATGATATAAATGATTATGAATTATTATCTATGGTAGCTGATAACGAAGATGCCACCGAAGCTTTATTTAACAAATATAAACCGTTAATTATTGGCTTATCTAAAAAACTTTATAACAAATCACAAAATCTTGGACTTGATCTTAACGATTTGATTCAAGAGGGGATGATTGGCTTTAGTACGGCTATCAATACTTATGATGACAATAAAGATGTTCTTTTTTTCACTTACGCTAAAACATGTATTGAAAGAAGATTAATTACAATGTTAAAATCCGCAAATCGGTATAAACACCAAATATTAAATGAATCATACTATGTTGAAGATCTAGCAAATGACAATAAAAGTATCGAAAACTTGTTAGAAGATAATAACAGTAATCCTGAAAATCAAATAATTGATAACGAAAACACTAAAGAACTAGTAAAAAACATTCAAAAAAATTTGACTGCCTTAGAAGGAGCTGTTTTTGAACTAAAGATAAGTGGTTTTACTTATAAAGAAATTGCTGAAATATTAGATAAAGATAGTAAATCAATTGACAATGCTATAAGTAGAATTAAAGCAAAAGTTCAAAAATACCTTAATAATTAATATATGTATTGAAAAATATTTCTTATTTTAGCTCTAAAATTAAAAAAAGCGAAATTACTCGCTTTTTTCTATATATTTTTTGATTTCTTCACTATCATCTAAATGAACCTTAGTATGACCTAATATTTGATAATCTTCATGTCCCTTACCTAAAAGAAGCACGATATCATCTTTTTGAATCAAATCTAAAGCTTTTTTAATAGCTTCTCGTCTATCCAAACAAACTTCATAATTATCTTTTTTGACTCCTTTTAAAATATCTTTCATAATATTTTCCGGATCTTCAGTTCGTGGATTATCATTTGTAAATATAACATAATCACTATAGTTAGAAGCAATTTCACCCATTATTGGTCTTTTTAATGGATCTCTATCACCACCACAACCAACTAAAGTAATAACCCTTGATTTAGCTAAAGCTTTATAAGCAGTAACTACTTTTAAAACAGCATCAGGAGTATGCGCATAATCGACAACTGCAAAACCGTCTTTTACTTTATAAGTTTCACATCTACCCTTAGGAGCTTTTAACTCCTTAGTTTTCTCTATTAACTCATTAATATCAAATCCAAGTTCACATAAAATGCTGAACATTGTAAAATAATTGTAGACATTAAATTTACTAGTTAAATTAGTTCTTACTTTATATTCTTTGTCATTAACCTTAAAAATAATATCTGTATGATCTGGATAAATGTCATCACTTATAATATCATAGTCCGCATTACCATAACCAAAAGTTTTAGTGTTTTTAAATTTTTCTATAAATTTTTGACTAGCTTCATCATCCTTGTTTACAAGCAAAACACCGTCTTTTTTAATATAATCAGTTATTAATAATTTTGCTTTTAAATAATTTTCCATTGTTTTGTGATAATCTAAATGATCCTCTGTTAAATTAGTAAAGGCACCAGCCACAAATTCCAAACCCTCAATTCGTTTTTGATCTAAAGCAAAATTACTAACTTCCATAGCTACATATTCACATCCTAGTTCCTTGGCTTTTTCAAGTAATTTATAAGTTGTTAAAATTTCAGGCGAAGTATTAGGTAGTTCTTCATAATAATCACCGCACATAAAACCTAATGTTCCAATATAAGCAGCTTTTTTATTTAAATTTAAAAGCATTTGATAAATTAAATAAGCAGATGTTGTTTTACCATTTGTACCAGTAACACCAATTAATTTTAAATCTTTAAATTCATCTTTATATTCTTTGACAAGTAATTTTTGATAATACAAAGCTGAATTTTCTACTACTGTAACTGGAACACTGCACTCAACTTCCTTTTCTGCAATTACTCCTGTTGCTCCATTTTTAATCGCATCTTTTATATAGTCATGCCCATCAACAGTATAACCTTTAATTGCTACAAATATTTGCCCAGGTTTAATCAACCTAGAATTAGTTTCGTATTTAAACATTCAAATCAACTCCTAATTTATTTTATTCATTTATAAAATTTGTGATATATGACCACATAATAAATCATATCACTTTATTAAAAACCAAACAAGCATTAAGATTATATTGAAATATCAAAAACACTCAAAAAATCCTCATTTGAAATCAAATAAAAAAAAGTATATAATTAGATTGTAAAGGAGAGTGATACAATGTCTAAAGTATATTTTACTAAAGAAATTACACCAGAAAACTTAATTAAAATATATGAAAAAGTAGGAATTAATTTAAAAGGTAATGTAGCTGTAAAACTTCATTCTGGAGAAAAAGGTAATCGAAATTATTTAAAGCCAGAATTTGTAAAACCATTAGTAGATTATGTTGGTGGAACAGTAGTAGAATGCAATACCGCATACGCTGGTGCGAGAAATACAACTGAAAAACATAAAGAATTAATTAAAGAACACGAATGGGATAAATATTTTAAGTTTGATTTAATGGATGAAGAAGGACCTGATATGGTATTAGATATTCCAAATGGCAAAATATTAAAGAAAAACTATGTCGGTAAAAATTTAGCTAACTATGATTCAATGTTAGTTTTATCACACTTTAAAGGTCATGCCATGGGTGGCTATGGAGGCGCATTAAAACAACTTTCAATTGGCTGTGCATCCTCTGCTGGAAAATCATTAATTCATACCGCTGGCAAAACAAATGACCAATATAAACTTTGGGATAACCTTCCAGAGCAAGATAAATTCTTAGAAGCAATGGCTGATGCTGCTGAAAGTGTTAATAATCATTTCAAAGACAATATTGTTTATATAAATGTTATGAAAAATTTATCAGTAGACTGTGATTGTGATGGTAATGCTTCTGCTCCTTGCATGCAAGATATTGGCATTTTAGCTAGTACTGATCCAATTGCTGTTGACCAAGCTTGCCTAGATTTAGTTTATAATTCTAATGATGAAGGTAAAGATAAATTAATCGAAAGAATTGAATCAAGACATGGTGTTCATACTATCGAAGCTGCCTCAGAACTAGGCTTTGGTGAAAGAAATTATGAATTAATCGAATTTTAAAAGCGAGAAATCGCTTTTTCTGTTATAATAAAAAAGGTGATAAATTATGAAGTTAGTTTCATGGAATGTCGCAGGAATAAGAGCCTGCTTAAAAAAAGGATTAGAAGATTTTTTCTATGATGTAAATGCTGACATATTTTGTATTCAAGAATCAAAAGCTATGGAAGATCAGTTTGACTTTAGACCAGAAGGTTATGAGATGTATTTATTTCCAGCCGTTCGTAAAGGTTATTCTGGAACTTTAATTTATTCTAAAATAAAACCTTTAAATGTTACTTATGGTGCTGTAGAAGAAGAATATGATATCGAAGGTAGAACAATAACTTTAGAATTTGAAAACTTTTATTTAGTCAATGTCTATGTTCCTAATGTTAAAAGAGATTTATCTAGAATGGACTCTAGAATGCATTTTGAAGATGTCTTTAGAAAATATTTAAAAAAACTAGATAAAAACAAACCCGTAATCATATGCGGTGATTTTAATGTCGCCCATGAAGAAATAGATATTTGTAATGCCAAAGCAAATATTGGCAATGCTGGATTCACTTATGAAGAAAGAGATAAATTTACAGAACTTTTAAATAGTGGTTTTATAGATACTTATAGATATTTCAATAAAGATAAAACAGGTGCTTACACTTGGTGGAGTTATATGCCAGGTGTTAGAGATAGAAATATTGGCTGGCGTATTGACTATTTCTTAGTATCAAAAAGATTCATAGATAAAGTTAAAGATGTTACTATTTATAGTGATATATATGGTAGTGATCACTGTCCAATAGGCCTTGAAATAAAAAGTTAATCATTAAAGCTATTTTACATAAAGTAGCTTTTTTCATTTGTAAAAAACATAAAACTCGGCTATAATAAATATAGAAAGTGGTGATAATATGGCCTATATTAAATTTGATAAAGTTGGAAAAATATATAAAGGAAGTATAGAAGTAAAAGCCGTTGAAAACTGCTCATTTGAAATAAATCAAGATGAGTTTGTTGTAGTTTTAGGCCCATCAGGTGCTGGAAAAACAACCATATTAAATATGCTTGGTGGTATGGATAGTGCCACCTCAGGTGATATTTATGTTGATGGTAAAAACATTGCGAAATTAAAAAACCATGACTTACTTTTATATAGAAGATATGATATCGGTTTTGTCTTTCAGTTTTATAATCTAATTCAAAATCTAACTACTTTAGAAAATGTTGAACTCGCTTGTCAGCTTTCTAAAAAAGCTTTTAACCCCAAAGAAATACTAACCTCTGTTGGCTTGGAAAATAGATTAAATAACTTTCCTTCCCAGCTCTCAGGTGGTGAACAACAAAGGGTTGCTATCGCAAGAGCCATTGCTAAAAACCCTAAAATATTATTATGTGATGAACCGACTGGTGCTTTAGATAGTAATACCGGAAGTAAAATATTAGAGCTTCTAAAAACAACTTGTAAAAACTTTCATATCACCACCATTGTTATTACCCATAACTCGTTAGTTGCCGAAGTAGCTGATAAAGTAATCACTGTTAAAAATGGTACCGTAACAAGCGTCAAAACAAATGAAAATCCAAAAGATCCAAAAGAGATAGTGTGGTGATTATATGCTTCTAAAAAATACCCTTAGAAAATTAAAACACTCATTTGGTAGATATTTCTCACTATTATTAATTGTCTTAATCGGTATTGGTTTTTATGCCGGAATTCAAAGCTCAGTTCCTAGCATTAAAACCCTTCAAAATGATTACTATAATGAAACAAATCTTATGGATTTAACCGTAAGAAGTACTCTAGGACTCACCGAAGATGATATTAACTCCTTAAAAAACTTGCCAAATGTCAAAGACGTAGAAGGCTCATATACTGCAACAGTCCTAAGTGAAGAAGAGGCCATCAAAGTTCATGCCATCACTGAAAACGTTAATAAATATAAATTAGAAGAAGGAAGACTTCCCCAAAATGAAAACGAATGCCTAGCTGACAGTTCATTTTATAAAGTAGGAGATACCATTGAAATAACCTCAGAAGAAACCTCATTAAAACAAACTAAATTCAAAGTCGTTGGAACAATTATCTCACCTTTATATACCGGCACTAATTATGGCTATACTAATATTGGCTCTGGTAAATTACACTCATATATATATGTTCCTAAAACTGTATTTAATGAAGATGTCTACAGCGAAGTATATATTTTAAGTGATAAAGATAAAAATGACGTTCCATATTCTAAAGCCTATGATGATTTTCTTGAAAAATTAACGGAAAATGTAGAAAATATTAAAGAAAAAAGAGAAGAAAATAGATTAGAAGAAGTAAAAACAGATTTAATGAAAACTTATATGGATAGTCCAAATCAAATGATGCAGATGCCAGATATTGAATCAAAATGGTATATCACAAATAGAAATGCTGAAGTAACTGGTTACAGCACACTCGAAAATCAGTATTTCCAAGTAACAACCATTGCGACTATCATTCCCTTAATCTTTGTATCCATTGTCTTTCTAATGTCTTCCAATACCATGAGTAGAATGATAAATGAAGAGCGCACTGAAATGGGAACCTTCTCATCTTTAGGTATATCAAATACAAGAATAATTATAAACTACTTATGCTATGTCTTATCTGGAACGATCATTGGTGCCATAATTGGCTATATGATCGGCACGTTTTTCATCCCACCACTTGTCTATAACATCTTCCAGTTCCACATTCCAGATTTAGAATATTATTTTGACCTATACCTATTTATAGCTTGTCTTCTTGTTGCCATCACACTTATGACCATAGTTACTTTATATAATAGTTATAAAGAATTAAAACAAAAACCAGCCACCTTATTAAGGCCAGCCAGTCCTAAAAGTGGTAAAGCTATATTCTTAGAAAAAATAAAATTCTTTTGGTCCAAATTATCATTCTCCTCAAAAATCACCACTAGAAATATTTTCAGATACAAAAAAAGAGTATTTATGACACTAATTGGTTCAGCCGGCTGTACCTGCCTAATCTTCTTAGGCTTTGCCCTAAAAGATAGTGTCAATGGTGTTGGAGATAGACAGTATGGCGAAATATTTAAATATGATAATATGATAATATTAAATAATAATATAAAAACCATAGAAGATACAAATATCAAAGACATGATAAAAAATCCATTATTATTTAATCAATATTCCAATGATTTAACCTATGATGAAGATGAAACCTTATCAGCTTATGTCTTAATTCCAAATAACATAAATACATTTAAAAACTATTTTAACTTGTTAGATTATAAAACCGGAAAAACTCTAAAACTAAATAATGAAGGTGTAATCATAACCCCTAAAATAGCCGATAAACTAGATTTAAAAGTAGGGGATAACCTTACTATTCAAAGCATAAACGGCAAAGAAAAGAAAGTGAAAATTGAAGGCATTGCCGAAAACTATATCAGTAACTACATCTATATTTCCAAAACATTATACGAAAATATATTTAATGAAGAAGTTACTTATAATATGATCGCCTCAGATAATAATAAAAACACAAAAGCTAAAGATATCTTAAACTCAGGTAATGTCATGACCATTAACTTTTCAGATGACTTAATGGAAACAGCTAATAAAGAAGTTAAAGGCTTGAATAATATTGTTGTTTTAATTGTTGTGGTCTCATCCATGCTTGCCTTAACTGTTTTATATAACCTAACATCTATAAATATCAGCGAAAGACAAAGAGAAATAGCCACATTAAAAGTCCTAGGCTTTAATGGTAGAGAATCCAATGAATATATTTATAGAGAAACCTTAGTTATAGTAATCATTGGTATTATAGTAGGCCTAATTATAGCTGTTCCACTTCATAGAGTCATAACTGGTTTTATTGAAGGTGATGACATGATGTTCTTAAAAAATGTTAATGCTTTAAGTTTTGTCTTTTCCAGCATGCTTACCTTAATATTTGCTTTAATAATGCAATTAGTAACATATTTCAAATTAAAAAAAGTCGATATGATTGAATCTTTAAAATCAGTTGAATAAAAAGCTTACGAAGTTAGACGTAAGCTTTTAAAGTGCAATCAAAGTTATTTCTGTTGGATAGATCATTCCACCATGATACCTTAAATAAAATCTATAACTATCATCCATCTCTTTAATCATTCTAGGTATTTGCCACACATCATCATTACTGTGATAAATAGAAATCAAAAGCTTAGGGTGTTCATTCATAATATGACCTTTAGCCCCCATCAAAGCCATTTTTTCAGCTCCTTCAATATCACTTTTAATAATTGTAATTTTTTCTTTTATATCATCATCTAATCTAACCATTTGAACTGGAGTGTCCCCATCATCACTAACCTGGCAAGAAGATAACTCGCCATTTTCTTTTAAATACATTATCTCATTTTCAGCTCCTACACCTTTTAATCTTAAATCTATATCTTCATAAGGTTTCAAATTAGTTTTTAAATATTCAAAATTTTCTTTATTTATTTCATAGCAGTAAATCTTATTATAACTATCAGCCCCATAATTATTTATAAAAGATAAAGTACTATCACCAATATAAGCTCCTAAATCCACAACCACTTCATTTTCACATTTCACTATCAAATCCAAATCAAAATAATCGTCATATAAATTTTGACATACACTAGCTAACTCAGTAAAATTCCAGTTGTACCAATTGTCTAAAATCCCCAGTAACACCTTCTTAGATTGATAATCACATAAATTATCATAAAGCCAAATAAAATCCTCAATATGATTTTTTAAAGTTTTTGCTTTTAATTCAAAAAACTCAAAATCTTTATTTTTAATATCAAGCTTACCCCAATATAAAAACTTATTAAAAAAATCCTCACAAGACTGTCTTGTCTTTTCATTTACAAGTAAAAAACGCTCTTTAATGTGATAAAATATCTCAATCTCACTTTTATCTTTTATATCATCTGTAAGCTCTTTAAACTTCTTATCAATTATATTCATCAAATCACCATTTAATTATATGTTGCTTTAATTAAAATTTCACAAAATAAATAAAATTACTAGTACATATATAGTGGTTATGATAAAATGTTTTTGGAGGTATTTTATGATAAAAGCAAATAACTTAACAAAAAAATTTATCAAACAAAAAAACAAACGAGAAAAAGAAGAGTTTTATGCTGATAAAGGAATCACCTTTGAAGCCCATGACGGTGAAATTATTGGCATTTTAGGCCCTAATGGAGCTGGAAAAACAACCCTTCTTAGAATGATTGCCGGTATATTAGAACCAACTGAAGGAACCATTGAATTTGATGGCCTAAACTATAAAAATAATGAAATAGAAATCAAAGAAAACATTGCCTATCTTTCGGGTAATACCAAACTATATGATACACTAACGGCCTATGAATTACTTAAAATGTGTGCTCAAATATATGGTATAGATAAGCAAAAAACCGAAAAGAGAATTAAAGAAATAACTGACATATTAGATATGCAAAACTTCTTAAATAATAAAATTGGTAATCTTTCAACCGGTCAAACTCAAAGAGTTAATATTGCGAGATGCCTAATTCATAATCCTAAATATTATATTTTAGATGAAGCAACAACAGGATTAGATATCATCTCTAGCCAAATAATATTAGACTTTATAAAAAAAGAAAAAGCTAGAGGAAAAACTATCCTTTATTCAACTCATTACATGGAAGAAGCTGAAAACATCTGCGATAGAGTAATCATGATCAATAAAGGTGTTATAATCAACTCTGGCACCCCTTCAAAAATAAAAGAAGACACCAATACCACTAACTTAAGAGATGCATTTTTCCAAATGATAGGAGGTGTAAATAATGAAGAGTAATCTATGGAACATCTTAAAAAAAGAACTTAGAGAACTATTTAGAGATAAAAAATCACTATCCATGATGTTAATCATTCCAGTATTCATACCTTTAATAATGCTTGGTATGTCTGCCTTATTCGAAGCTCAAACTGAAAAAGATACTTCAGAATATAATAAAATTGGTTTTGCCTATAGCTTGTCCGAAGAAGAGAAGAGTATAGCAAAACAAATGGATATCAAAGTAGTTGAAGGAAATGAAAAAGAACTTAAAGAAAAATACGAAAATGGTGAAATAAATCTTTATGTAACTAAAAAAGACACCGAATATACTTTAAATATTGATTCGTCAGATAATAGTGTCTATGCCAAAAGCCTAACTGAACAGTATTTTAACACTTATAAAAGTTACTTACAGCAAACTTATCTAACCCAAAATAATATTGATGCTGATAGTGTTTTAAACATCATCACCATTAAAGAAAAATCTATTGAAGAAGATAATTACTTTGCTGACTTCATTAAAAACTATGCCTTTCTATTCGTTATCATGGCTATAACCGTATCTGCCACTTATCCAGCAACCGACACTACAGCTGGTGAAAAAGAAAGGGGAACCCTAGAAACTCTATTAACACTACCAATCAAGAGTAAAGACATTATTTTAGGAAAATTTTTGTCAGTAACCTTATCATCAATCATAACTGGTGTGATAAGTTTCATTCTAGCTATTATTTCATTAATTATTGCTGAGGGCACCTTTTCAATATATGAAGGCTTAGATATTATGTTCTCACCATTTACGGTAGTTATCTCACTCATTATCATCATTGTTTATTCATTCTTTATTAGTGGACTATGTATTTCTATTGCCAGCACCTCTAAAACATTTAAAGAAGCCCAAAGTGCTTTAACTCCACTAACATTCGTATCACTATTCCCAGGTATGATTGCCTTTATGATTAGTGTTGGGGCAACCCCATTATTATCTATCGTACCATTTTTAAATTACTCATTAATATTTACTGATATTAATGCTGGTAACGTGAGCTGGTTAAATATTGCCTTAATGATTACCTCAAGCTTTGTTTATATAGCGATTGTCTTATATTATATTATCAAACAGTATAAATCAGAAAAAATATTATTTTCAAATTAAGTAGATTCCCAAACGAGTCTACTTAATTTGAAAAACTGGCTATTTTATTGTAGTTATTGATGTTAAAATATACTTACAACGGAGTGTTTATGATGAAATCAAAAGATAAATTAACAATTATTGCAAATATGATAAACCAACAAAATAAAAAAAGTGAAAAATTTATAAAACAATACATAAAATTTACGAATTTTAAAAAATAGTTAGGGTTCTATTGACAAATATTCAAAATATAGTATAATTTATATTGTCTACTAATTGCGGATGTAGTTCAATGGTAGAACCC
>CALVID010000032.1 GCA_944329355.1 uncultured Bacilli bacterium | reverse complement strand
GTTTAGAAAAATACATGTTATATTTAAAACAATATATCTAATCATAAATTTTGACAAACAAATATAAAGTAGGGTGGTGACCATCCGATATTGGTCTATGGAGGAGTCTAAGATTCCTATGAAGTAGAAATAGCTTACCGTGAGGTAAGCTGATGTCAAAATTTATTTTGGCATTTTGTTCATGTATTGACTTTGTTTTAAGAAAAATTTATAATTATAATAAAGGTAGGGGAAGAAAAATGAAAACAAATCACAACCCAAAAAAACTAATGATTCTAGGGTTATGTTTAATTGTACTATTTATGGCTATTGGTTACGCCAGTTTTTCACAAAATCTAATTATTAATGGTACTTCGACAATTACCAGTGATTGGAATATAAAAATAACTGATATAACTGTAAAAGGTTTTAATGGAAGTGCTACCAACGCTGAAGAACCTCAAGTTGAAAATGATACTACAGCTATATTTAAAACTAATCTCATCAGCCCAGGCGATAGTATGACTTATGAAGTAACTGTAGCTAATGATGGTAGTATTCCAGCAAAATTAAATGAACTAAAAGTTGAAGATGCCAATAATCCTGCAATTTTATTTCAGGTAAATGGAATTAGTGAAAGCGATATTTTAGGAGAGCATTCAACTACCACCTTTGAAGTTCAAGTTTCTTATAACTCTAGCATCACCACACAACCTGAAAACCCAAAAAGTACACTTACAGTAACTTTAGATTATGTACAAAATAGTTAAGGCTTGAAAAATAGCCTTTTTTTTACAAAATTTTATCGATCAACCCATATTCTAAAGCTTCATTAGCTGATAAAAAATAATCCCTTTCTGTATCATTTTGTATTTTATCTAAACTCTGCCCGGTATTTTTACTTAAAATTTCATTCAATTTTTTCTTTAATTTTAAAATTCTTTCAGCCGCAATTTTAATTTCTGTAGCTTGACCTTGAGCTCCCCCTAAAGGTTGATGAATCATTACTTCACCATTCGGCAAAATATATCTCATATTTTTCTCTCCAGAAGAAAGCAAAAACGCTGCCATGCTAGCTGCCATACCGATACAAATAGTTGACACTTTGCTCTTAATATAATTCATTGTATCGTAAATAGCCATACCAGCTGTAATACTACCACCAGGTGAATTAATATATAAATTAATCGGATCATGATTTAATGAATCTAAATAAAGTAGTTGAGCTACTACTGAATTAGCTAAATTATCATCAATCTCTCCACTTAAAATAATAATTCGATCTTTTAGTAATCTCGAATAAATATCATAAACCCTTTCACCATCACTATTTTTTTCAACAACACTTGGTATTAACATAAAATCCCTCCTACAACTATAATAGGTGTAAAGGTAAAATATTATTCAACAAAAAACATGACAAATTACTATATTTGTGTTAAGCTAAAATATAGAAAATAAGGAGGGAAATTCATGAGAAATTTAAAATTAAAATACAAAAACACATTCTTAGAAGAAATCCCAGAAGACACCTTACTATATGAAGTATCTAAAAAAGTGAAAAATGATTTTAAGTATCCAATTGTTGGAGCGAGATTAGGAGAATTTTTAGTTGGCCTAAATGTGAAAGTAACTAACAATGAAAAAGTAGAATTTTATGATTTGAGCTCTACTATTGGTAACCGAATATATTCTAGAAGCTTAGAGTTTTTGGTAACCGTGGCAACCAAAAAAATATTAGGAGACGAAACAGACATTTTAATTAATTACTCTTTAGAAAATGGAATTTATTGTGAAATCATTGGTCAAAGAATTACTAAGGTAACTGCCGAAAAAATTGAAGCAGAAATGAAAAAAATGGTTGACCAAAAATTTACATTTAAAGAAATGATCGTCGATAGATTTGATGCTATTAAATATTTTAAAAAACATCATCAAATAGATAAAGTAGAAGGATTAAGATATATGACCAACAGAACCGTAACTTTATATTCATTAGATGGTATATATGATTACTTCTTTGGTCCACTAGTATATAATACCGGTGTGTTAGATAAATTTGGTATGATTTATTTAAAAGATAATAGTTTTATTTTAACTTATCCAAGCGTAAAAGATCCAAACACTGTAGATAAATATATTCATCATAAATTAACGTTTAATACATACAAGAGTTTTCAAAATTGGGGGCGAACCATTGGTATCAGTACTGCCCCAGATTTAAACGCTATATGTACAGAAGGTAAATATGTCGATATGCTTAGATTATTTGAAACACATTATGAAGATCAACTTTCACTATTAGCCGAAACTATATATAAAAAACAAGATCAAATAAAAATAATTTTACTAGCCGGCCCTTCATCTAGTGGAAAAACAACAACTGCAAAAAAGCTATCATTATATTTAAAAGTAAAAGGTATAAATTGTCATAAAATATCTTTAGATGATTATTTTATAGATCGCGATAAAGCACCAAGAGATGAAAACGGTAACTTAGATTTTTCTGGTATCGAAGCTATAGATATAACTTTATTTAATAATCATTTAAACAAATTATTAAACGGTCATAAAGTCTTAATGCCAACATTTGATTTTATAACCGGGAAAAAAGTATATGAAGATAAATATTTAAAACTAGAAGAAAACGATATGCTAATTATTGAAGGTATTCACACTTTAAACGAAAAATTAACCAAAAACATTCCAAGAGAAAATAAATTTAAAATATTTATGAGTCCACTTATACATTTAAAACTAGATAATCATAATAGGGTTCATACAACCGACGTTAGAAAAATAAGAAGAATAGTTAGAGATAATTTATTTAGAGGAACTAACGCTGAAACAACTTTAGCCATGTGGCCTAATGTCGATAAAGAAGCCAAGATAAGTATTTACCCATATCAAGATGATGCAGATGCCATGATAAATTCCTCACTAGGGTATGAATTATCAGTACTTAGAATATATGCTGAACCTTTATTATATGGAATTGAAAGTACCAGTCCACAATACCCAGAAGCAATAAGATTAATCAACTTACTTAGAAATTTCTTACCAATAACAAGTGAGGTTGTGCCAAAAGATTCTATATTAAGAGAATTTATTGGGGGCAGTGTTTTTGAAGAATAATAGAAAGGATTTGATAAAATGATAAAAGTCGCAATCAATGGATTTGGCCGTATTGGCCGTTTAGTATTTAGAATTATGGAAGAAGACCCAGATATGGAAGTAGTTGCAATCAATGATTTAACTGATCCAGAACAACTTGCTTATTTACTTAAATATGATACCTCCCATAGAAAATATCTACCAGACGATATTACCTATGATGAAGATAGCATTATAGTTAAAGGTAGAAAAATAAAAATATACAAAGAAATGGATCCTAATAATTTACCTTGGCAAGAATTAGGTATAATGGCCGTATTTGAATGTACAGGTAAATTTACAAGCAAAGAAAAAGCCGTTGCTCATATTAATGCAGGAGCTAAAAAAGTAATAATTTCAGCCCCTGCCAAAGGAGATTTAAAAACAATAGTTTATGGTGTCAACGAAAATACTTTAGATGGTACCGAGGAAGTAATAAGTGCCGCTTCTTGTACCACCAATTGTTTAGCCCCAGTAGCTAATGTTCTAAACAATGCCTTTGGTATAAAAAAAGGTTATATGACAACAGTTCATGCCTATACTAACGACCAAACAGTTTTAGATGTACCACATAAAAAGGGAGCTAAATCAAGAAGAGGAAGAGCAGCCGCTGCCAATATGATCCCAACTTCCACCGGAGCTGCCAGTGCTTTAGGAAAAGTAATTCCAAGTTTAAATGGCAAGCTAGATGGTAGTGCTATAAGAGTTCCTGTAACAACCGGTTCAGTAATCGATTTAACTTTAGAATTAAATACAAAAGTAACAAAAGAAGAAATAAATGAAGTTTTCAAACAACATCAAAATGAAACTTTAGGGTATACTGTAGACCCAATTGTTTCCAGCGACGTCATTGGTGAAACTCACGGTGCTATAGTAGACGGACTATTAACCGACGTATTAGAAACTGAAACGGGTGATTTAGTAAAAGTTGTAGCTTGGTATGATAACGAAATGAGTTATTCTGCTCAAATGGTCAGAACCGTCAAATATTTATGTAAAAACAGTTAAGAAGATCATATCTTCTTTTAATTGGAAAAAATTTATAAAAAGGTTATAATATTATTATGAGGTGATTTAATGCGTTATTGTCCTAAATGTGAAACACTAAATGATAATGATTCATTTTTCTGTAAAAACTGTGGTTTTCCACTTGACGAAGAAGTTGAAAATTATAATCAAAAAGAAAATCCGAAAATGAAAGCAAAACGTAGTAAAACCAAAGTAAAAAACAAAAGCCGAAATAAAACAAAAGTCAAATATAAAAATGGTAATAATGACAAACAAAAAGGTAAAATGAGTTTCTTTCAAAGCTTTATGATGTTTTTCTTCATATTACTTAGTATATGTGCCTTAGGAGCTGCTGCCTTTTTAGGATATTATATATATCAAAATAGTAATATTGAAGTACCTGATGTTATAGGTTATACTTATGAGGACGCTAAAGCAACTTTAAAAAATAGTAAATTACAAGCTGAAATGACTGAAATAACAGTAACTGATGAAGATGAAGCAGGAACAGTCATTAAGCAAAATAAAAAACCTGGATCAAAAGTTATGGAAAATACCATTATTAAATTAACCGTTGGTGTATTAGATACTAAAGTAACAGTCCCAAATATTGAAGGATTATCTTTAGACGAAGCTTTAAACCTTTTAAATAAAAACAATGTCAAATATGAAATTGTCTATGAAACATCAGATCAAGAAGAAAATATTGTTTTAGATCAAAGTATTAAAGCTAATAAAAAAATTGAAAACACAGAAACAGTTACTATAACTGTCTCAAAAAAACAAGAAACTCAAACTAATCAAAATGATGATAATGTCCAAGAAGATAATCAAGATAATATATTAGAAACAGATAATGAAACTCATTTACAAAATTGAAATGAGTTTTTTTAAAAGAGTACCTATAAAACTATCGATATAAACTTGTTATTATAAAAAAAATAGTATAAAATAAATAGTAGGTGATAAGAATGAAAAATGGGTTTACACTAGTTGAATTATTAGCAATCTTAGCCATTTTAGGTGCTATTGTCTTAGTTTCTGTGCCAAGTATAATTTCTACAAATAAAAAATCTCAAGAACAAAACTATGACCAATATACCACTAATATAGAAAATGCTACTGAAATATATATCGAAACACACCCAGATAGATATGCAACCTTAAAAACTACCAATAATACAACGGTAACTATAAACACTGAAGATTTAGTTGCTAGTGGCGTTATTCAAGGTACGTTAACCAACCCCAAAACAAACGTCCAATTAATTAATGAAGCAAGCTCTGTAACAGTTAAAAATCAAAATGGCACACTTATATATACATATAATGCCCCATAGGAGGAATCTAAATGAAAAAAACGATCAAAGATTATGAATTAAGTGGTAAAAAAGTTATTATTAGATGTGATTTTAATGTTCCAATTCAAGACGGAATCATTAAAGATGAAACGAGAATAAAAGCAAGTTTAAAAACCATTAGATATGCAAGAAAACATAATGCCAAAGTTATCTTACTTTCTCATTTAGGTAGAATAAAAAATGAAGAAGATAAAACAAAATATACTTTAAAACCTGTTGCTCAAATGTTATCAAAACTATTAAGAAAAAAAGTAACATTTATTGATCAAACAAGAGGCGAAAAATTAAATAAAGCTGTGGAAAACATGCAAAACAAAGATGTGATTTTAATTGAAAATACTAGATTTGAAGATTTAAATGGAAAAAAAGAAAGTGGCAATGATAAAGAGTTAGGCAAATACTGGGCTAACTTAGGAGATATTTTTATAAATGATGCTTTTGGAACTATCCATAGATCGCATGCCTCTAATTTAGGAATTGCTAGTAATTTACCAAATGGTATCGGATTTCTAGTTGAAGAAGAAATAAAAAAGCTTAATAAATTAATAGATAAACCCAGAAAACCATATACTATTATTTTAGGTGGTTCTAAGGTAAGTGATAAAATAGGGGTCATAAGTAATTTAATTACTAAAGCTGATTATATTTTAATTGGTGGAGGTATGGCCTTTACCTTTTTAAAAGCCGCAGGATTTAATATTGGTTCATCTTTATGTGAAAAAGAAAAATTAGATTTTTGTAAAAAAATGTTAGATCAATATCCAGATAAATTGATATTGCCAATTGATGTTATAACTGCCACAGAAATAAAAGAAAATGTGAAAACCCACGAAAGATTTGTCAACGAAATAGCCGAAGATGAAATAGGATTAGATATTGGACCTAAAACATTAGAAGTTTTCAAACAATACTTAGATGATTGTAAAACAATTTTTTGGAATGGACCAGTAGGCTATTTTGAAATAAAAGAATTTGCCAACGGCACAAAACAACTATTAAAAATAATTACTAACACTAAAGCCTATACATTAGTAGGTGGGGGCGATACGGCTAGAGCTGCTACAAATTTTAATTATCAAGATAAAATAAGTCATATTTCTACAGGCGGTGGAGCAAGCCTTGCTTTCTTAGAAAAATCAAATCTTCCAGCTTTAGATATAATAGATGAAAAATAATAAGCGAAATTTTATAATTATTTTTTCCATCACCGCCATCATTTTATATTTTGTTTTAAAAGATAATTTTGCTGAAAAAATCAAATACTTATTTTCCTTCGATATAAAATGGATTGTTTTAGCCTTTTGCTTAATATTAGCTTATTGGTTTTTAAAAGGTTTAGTATTATATTACTGTACTTCTAAAATAAATAAAAAATACACAGAAAGAAAAGGTATTCTTCTAATGATCACCACCCAGTTTTTTCACGCCATTACTCCATTTGCTGCTGGAGGACAGCCATGGCAAATATATAAATTAAAAAAAGATGGCTTATCATTGGGTGAATCGACAAATGTCATTATTCAAGATTTTATTGCCTATCAAATCGCTTTAGTTTTCTTAGGTGGCATTGCAATAATTTCAAATTATATATTTCATATATTTCCAAGTGATTCATTATTAAAAAAATTAGTAACCATTGGTTTTATTATTAATACCTTAGTTGTCATTGTTTTATTTTTAACAGCCTTTAGTAAAAAATGGAACAAAAAATTAATTGATGGTTCAATTTCTTTTTTAAGTAAAATTAAAATTATTAAAGATAAAGAAGAAAAATTAAAAAAATCCGAAAAATTTATCCATAATTTTCATAGAAGTGCGATTATCTTATTTAAAGATAAATTCAATCTCTTTAGAATAATAATGTTAAACTTTATTGCTCTAGTTGGGCAATACCTAATACCATTTACTTTATTAATGGGGCTAGGTATATATATCAACCCTTTAATTGTTATAATCACCTCAGCCTACGTTATGTTAATTGGATCTATGGTTCCTATCCCTGGAGGAACCGGAGGATTAGAATTTAGTTTTATGGCTTTTTTCAAAAATTTTATAACTGGCCCAGAATTATCTATAATTATGATTGTATGGCGTTTAGTTACATACTATTTTGGAATAATTATCGGCGGGCTTACGTTAAATTTTGAAAGGAAGGTAAAATAATGCGGATTGGAATATTTACAGAAACATATACGCCATATATTAGTGGTCTAGTAACTAGTGAACTTATGCTAAAAAAAGCCCTAGAAAAAAAAGGACATGAAGTTTATGTTGTAACCGCTAATTTAACCAATTCAAAATATGAGTATAATGAAAAAGAAAAAGTATTAAGAATCCCAGGAATACCAACTGGTATCTATGATTCAAGATTAACTAGTATTTATCCAATAAAAGCTATTAATAAAATTAAAAATTGGAATTTGGATGTCATTCACTCGCAAACCGAATTTGCTATTGGAACATTTGCTAGATTGTTTGCTAAACAGTATAATATTCCAATAGTACATACATATCATACCATGTATGAAGATTATGTACATTATATCACCAAAGGTCATTTTGATAAATCTAGTAAAAAACTAGTTGAATATTTAACAAAGTTTTATTGTGATAAAACCATCAATGAATTAATTGTTCCTACAAAAAAAGCTTATGATTTATTCAAGAAAAAATATAACGTCGAAAGAAACATTCATATAATTCCAACAGGTATTGAAGTTGAAAGATTTTATAAAGAAAAAATAGATCCCAAAAAAATAAACAAACTAAAAAAACAATATAATATTAATAAAAGAGATTTCATAGCTATTTTTGTCGGAAGAATTGCTGAAGAAAAAAACATCCCATTTTTAATTAACATAACTGCAGAGTTAAAAACCAAAAAACCAAATTTCAAGCTATTAATAATTGGTGATGGACCAGACAAAGAAAATTATGAAAAACTAGTAAAAAACAAAAATTGTGAAAAAAATATTATATTTACCGGTAAAATTCCATGGGATGAAATACCATTATATTATCAGGTAGCCGACATTTTTATCTCTGCTTCTCAAAGTGAAACTCAAGGTTTAACGATCATTGAAGCCATGGCTGCCTCTTTACCGACATTATGTATTGATGATGAAAGTTTTAGAAACTCTGTCGTAGATGATTTAAATGGTTATTTATTTAAAGATGAAGAAACTTGTAAAAAAAGAGTATTAAAAATCATGAATGATAAAAAACTATTAAATAACCTTCAAAATGGTGCGCGAAACAGTGCAGAATTACACTCATCAAAATATTTTGCCGAAAAAGTTTTAGATGTCTATAAGCTAGCCATAAACAATCGTAAACCTAGTTACCGGGAAAAAATAACAAATTTAATTAGAAAGGTTTTCTCATGAAAAAATTAATTTTAGCTAATTTAAAAATGTACTTTAACACAAAAGAAGAAATAGACAATTATTTAAAAGAAGTAAATATTCATAAAAATAATTTTATCGTATTTCCATCTGTGATTTATTTAGATAAATTTTTAAAACAAAATTTTATTTGTGGTGTTCAAAATATTTCTGCTTCTCAAAGTGGATCCTATACTGGAGAAAATTCGGCATTATCTGTTAAAAATTTAGGGGCTAGTTATGCTATAATAGGTCATAGTGAAGTAAGAAAAAACTTTAAAGAAACAGATGAAATAATAAATCAAAAAATAAAACAAGCTTTACAAAATAAATTAATTCCAATATTATGTGTTGGAGAAAGTTTGGACGCTTATCATCAAAACCAAACAAAACAAATTATAAACATGCAAATATCTAAAGCTTTAAAAGATATAGATAAAGAAATAATTGTTTCCTATGAACCAGTATGGGCTATAGGAACAGGCATTACTCCATCAAATGAAGAAATTGATGACATAATTAATTACATAAAAATTTTATTTAAGTATAAAGTTAAAGTTTTATATGGTGGTAGTGTATCTGATAAAAACATTCAAAACTTAAATAATATAAATAGTGTTGATGGATTTTTAATCGGCAAATCTGCCACTGAACCAAGTAGTTTAAAAAAAATTATAGAAGTTGCACGTATGTAACTTCTATTTTTTGTCAAAACCGTTCGACAAAACTAGCTATTTTTTACTCTAGAAAAGAGTGTCAATCTTTTGTATAATTTGAATATAGTAAAGGGGAATGAAAAATGGAAAAAATAAATATTTTAATGATTGATGATAATGTAAACCTAATAGAAATGGTTAAAGAATATTTTAAAAATAATGAAGAAGTAAATATAATTTATACTGCACATGATGGTGAGGAAGGAATAAATCAAATAATTAAAAATGAAAGTAACATAGATCTGATCATTTTAGATCTTATCATGCCTAACAAAGATGGAATATATGTTTTAACTGAAATGAAGAAACGTAATATTAATAAAAAAGTAATAGTGGCTACTAGTTATAACGCTGCTGAAGTAATTAGAGAGGTCTCAGAATTTGGTGTAAACTATTATATTTTAAAACCGTTTGATCTATCAGATCTAGAAAAAAGAATATATGATATCACCAAAAAAGAAAGTAAAAATAAAAACATAGATTTTTATACCAGTAATCTTCAAATATCGATAACCAAAATGCTTCACGAACTTGGAATACCTTCACATATTAAAGGATATCAATACATAAGGGAAGCCGTAAACATCATATTTGAAAATCCATCAGTCATTGGTGGAATTACTAAAGAATTATATCCAGAACTAGCCAAAAAGTTTAACACTACAACATCTAGAGTAGAAAGAGCTATTAGACATGCCATTGAGGTTAGTTGGAATAGGGGTAATTTAGATTTTATGGAAGAAATATTTGGCTATAGTGTCGATATCGATAAAGCCAAACCAACTAATTCAGAATTTATGGTTACTATAGCTGACAAATTAAGATTAGATTTTCATCAAGTAAACTAATCTTTTTTTCTTTAACAATTAATAAAAAAGAATCACTATATAGTTAAAGACTTAAATGAAAGCACAATATCATCTATATATTTTAAGTAAGCTGTTCTCGTAAAATTTTAGATTGCAGACGTAGTCTGCCGTGTGTTATAATTAATTTAAAGTAGGTAATTAATACATATCTTAAAATTCTTGCCTATTAATAATAAAAATAGGAAGTATATTATTTAATTGCAAGGAGGAAAAACATGAAAAAAGGATTTACTTTAGTCGAATTACTAGGAACAATTGTTATTCTAGCTCTTATCGCATTAATAGCTTTCCCAGCTGTATTAGGTTTACTTAATAACTCTCAAGATGAAACTGATAAAGCTATGCAAAATTTTGCTATCAATGGAGCTAGAAACTATATTAACGATAATATGGATCAATTTCCTAAAGCTTTAGAAAGTGATACCGCGAAAAAAACATATGGTGATAAAGGAAATATATCCATTCAAACATTAGTCGACGAAGGATATATTGACAGTACTAATATTAATTCAGATAAAAATTGTCAAATGTTAAACGATTATATTAAAGTAACAAGTGATTCAAACAAATATAATTATGAATACATTACTGTAGATGGAGGTTGTTAAAATGGCTAAAAATATAAGAGCCTTTACACTAGTAGAACTATTAGCTGTAATTGCTATTCTAGCAATTATTGCTACCATAACTGTACCTATTGTACTTAATGCTTTACAAACATCAAGAAGCAGTGCTTTTGAAGATAATGCTTTAAGTTTATCAAAAGCTGCTGATAATTATTATACTTCACTAACTTTAAGCACTAATACAAAATTGCCTCTTTTAGTAACTTTTAATAATCAAAAAGAAACAAACAAATATTTAAATAATTCTAATAAAAATTGTGAAACATCAAACGAAAGAACACTTGAATACACAGGGCAAAATCCAGATAGTGGAAATATATTCATTGATAATAATGGTGATGTTTATATAGCCATTTATAATAAAGCAACTGGCGACTGTGCAATTAAAAATCCTGGTGATAAAAAAGTTACAATAACTAAAAAAGATCCTTCCGAATGTAAATTAGATAAATCGCCATGCTAAACATACTGATAAAGTATGTTTTTGTGTCCCAAAATATTACTTGTATTATATTTCAAATTAGTATATAATTCATATGAGAAATTTATTGACATAAAAAGGTGGTGCAACTTTATGTGGAAAATAGGAAATGTTGAAATTAAAAATCAGGTAGTTTTAGCCCCTATGGCAGGTATAAGCAATAGCAGTTTTAGAAAAATAGCTAAAGAGATGGGCTGTGGATTAATAGTTGCCGAAATGGTTAGTGATAAAGCAATTTGTTATGGCAGTCAAAAAACAATAGATATGCTTTATATGACTGATTTTGAAAGACCACTTTCCCAGCAAATCTTTGGTAGCGATAAAGAATCCTTTGTAAAAGCTGCTAAATATATTGAAAATGAAATGCATCCAGATATAATTGATATTAATATGGGTTGTCCAGTACCCAAAGTTGCGATATCCGCTCAAGCAGGTAGTGCTTTACTTAAAGACCCTAAAAAAGTTTATGAGATAGTGAAAGCTGTTGTAGAAGCTACAAGTGTTCCAATCACAGTAAAAATAAGAAGTGGTTGGGATAGTGAACATATTAATGCTGTTGAAATAGCCAAAATATGTGAAAAAGCTGGAGCAAGTGCCATTACTGTTCATGCTAGAACTAGAGCCCAAGGCTATAGTGGGCAAGCCGATTGGAATATAATTAAAGAAGTAAAAGCAAATGTAAATATTCCAGTTATTGGTAATGGTGATATAAAATCACCAATGGATGCAAAAAAAATGTTAGACGAAACTCATTGTGATGCTATTATGATAGCTAGAGCTAGTCTTGGTAATCCTTGGATAATAAAAAATACCATTCATTATTTAGAAACAGGAGAATTGCTTCCAAAATCCACCAAAAAAGATAAAATAAATATGATAAAAAAACATTTAAATTATTTGTTAGAAATAAAACCAGAAAAAGTTGCTTTACTCGAGATGCGAACGCAAGCTAGTTATTACCTAAAGGGAATACCTAATTCAGCTTTTTATAAAATGGAATTATTTAAAACAAAAACTAAAGAAGAATTTTTAAAAGTAATAAATAAGTTTTCTGAAGAAGAATAATCACACAAAAATAATAGTAAAAATACAAAATCCAAGAAAAAGTAGACAGCCCCACCACCACCCCCATAAAGGAAGCAAGTGTAAAACCTTGTTTCTTTTTTTATATTATATGGGAAAAATCTTGAAATTTTGATGGGGGGGGGGGGGTATAATATAATTGGTGAATAATATGCATAGAACTAAAAGGAAAAGAAAAATAATAATAATTAGTTTAATAGGAATATTACTAACAATGATAGTAGGATATGCCGCCTTTTCAACTAATCTAACTATAAAAGGAAC
>CALVID010000031.1 GCA_944329355.1 uncultured Bacilli bacterium | reverse complement strand
TTATAACTATGTTTTACAAATCCAATGTTTGTTAACACTCCTTCCATTGTCCTAGTGGAAAAAGCATATCCACCTAACTCTTCTTTACTATATCCACTATTTAATAGTGAGTGCCATACTAAACTTGAACAATCATAATCGGGTCCTAATCTATTACACTGGCTATATCCATGACTATCGTCGTTTGCTATATCTATAGCCCACTGTAAGTAATCTGTAGTTCCCTCATCAAATTCACAATCTTTTGCTTCAAATATTACTCCCCATCCAAAAGCTTTACGCATTTCTTCTTCTGTAAACTTTCTTTTATAATAATCATGTTTATAATCTACCATATTATCAGTGGGATCGTTTACTAAATACTTTCCATCAGCAGTCATTCCTCTTACTACTATAAAATGTCCAGCTTTAGTAAATATTCCACTTGCTCCACTATACCAAGCTATTACTGGCTGATGATTTTGAATAGCTTCTTTCATATCATCCCAATTACTGGTTTGGGTAGGTTTATTGATACCATAAATTTCTGATATTCTACCAAAGTATCCATTCCATGTACGCCATGAAGTATCTAAATGAGTTATTATTTCTGATGGATATATAGTTCTATCTAATAAATAACTAGCTACCATAGAAAACGAAGTGGAATCACAGCCTCCGGCACTTAAAGTAATATAACGGTGCCAGCCACCATCATTGTTATAATAAGTTAAACTACCCCATCTAGGATCACCTTGAATATATAGTGGTATAGCTAAACCGCCTTCTAGTGGTTCATATGGAGTTTCTACATCAGAAGGATTTTCATTACAATAATTTGTACTATCTGTTCCAACACCAAATACCACTGCTGGATATGATGTTATTTGCATAAATGTAATAGCTATAAAAGCTATAACAAAAGTACCTATTAAGATAGGTGTAACAATTGGAAGTGATAAGGTGGCTATAACAGTTTTAGCCATACCACCTATAACTGATGATAATGTTTTTTCTGTTTGATTTAAACTATTTGTTTTATTTGTTATAGCATTTTTAGCTTTTGTAAACAAATTTTTAAATCTCACATTATCACCCACTTTCATATAGCTACCTAAATTTATTATACTATTTTATCTATATAAATTGCAAATGTATTAATAAAAAAGACATATAATTACTTTAATTTACAATTATATATTACTTCCCAAATATATTATACCCCCCCCCCCCACCGAATTTTCAAGTTTTTCAACATATAAGATAAAAAAAGAAACAAAGCTTTACACTTGTTTCCTTTATGGGGGGCGGGGGTATTGTTATTTTGGAAAAGATTTTTCATTTGCTTTTAAAATACCATCATCTAAGCAATATGTATATTTAAAAGTATTATCGCCTTCAAAATGCCAGCACCCATTTTCTTCTCCTATATATCTAACAATCACACCACCTTCTTTTAAATGTTCAATTACTTCTTTTTTACTTTTTAAAATTGGTGCTACTTCAGTTTCTCGTTTATCTTGTGTTTCATTTTCTGCTTTTTTTGAAGGTTCGTTATAATTTTTAAAAATATATATTCCTATACATATAATAATTAATAAAACTATAAATATAATTTTTTTCAAATTATCACTCTTCTTTCAATTTTTATCAATGCAATAATAACTTTATGCATTATCACAAATATTAAATTCTTTGTGATAATCTCTTGGATAATTGTCATGTATGCAACCATTACATACTTGAGAAACGCCTTGAGTATAAAATCCCCAATTAAAGTAATAACAGCCATCTTTTAAACCGCCCGATTGATTTGTGTCTACACTGGTGTTGTGATCAATTTCTCCACCATACATATAAAACTTATTATAATTACGTACACCAGCATCATAATGAGCTCTATTATTGTATATTCTTCCACTATGCATTTCTATTGTTCCATAATTCCATATAGTTCCATCCCACGCTTCATTATCATGAATACTAACATTATATAATGTAATATGTCCACCACTATTAATAGCAGATCCTCCAGCATTCGTTTGATTATTATATATTTCTACATTTTTTAATATTGCTTCACCTGTTTCTCCAGCATTCATAGTGGCACCAATTCCCCATATATCATTAAGATTTCTAGCGTTTCTTAATATGCTATCTTCAATGACAAGTTTCCCATCTGTTACTATCATTGGTTCTTGAACATTCTTATAATTGCCATCTATAATAATATTTTTGATAGTCAAACTAGCACTTGTTTGATTTAAATGAATCATAAAAGACTGGTAAGTGTCATGTCTATAAAGAATAAATTTATTATCTGCATCACTTTTTAAAGTTATACTTTTATTTGCGGGTACAAATAATGTACTAGCCGGACATTTAAGATTAGATAACATCACTACTTGACCACCAGTTTCTACTATATCAAAAGCTTTTTGTAAAGTTGCGAGTGGTTTTTTTCTAGTTCCATAATTATTATCATTGCCATTAGATGAAACATAACAAATATTACCTGGACAGAATGTTTCTTCAACTTTTCCTACTTTTCCTTCGGAAATATTTCCAGCTTTATCTTTTACCCAAATATAATATGTTCCAGGTTCTAAGGCTTTAGAAAACACTTTTGTTTCTTTTGTCTTACTAGAAATTGTAATCCAACCTTTATCGTTTTCATTCGGTTTTGAATTAGTAGTAGATATATACATTCCATTTAATCCACTGATATCATCTTTTGCGGTTATTTGAAGATTATTTTTGTCATCACTCCATGTTCCCATATTTATTTTAGTAATAACTGGTACTTCGCTATCGACATTTACAACATTGATTTTAGAAGTGATGATTTTAGTTCCTTTAAGTCTCGCTTCTAATTGACCTATTTTAGTAAAAATTAATTCTATATTTCCTCCTTTATCCGCACTGGTATCTCTTATCCATGAACCTTGATCAATTCTATGAGATGCCAAAAAATCCCCATCTATTTTTGGATAAATAATAGTAACTTTTCTTTGTTTTACCCAACTACTGCCTCTAGGATCCACTTTAAAATCTATCATTGGTAGAGATTCAAGTGTTTGACAGTCATTACCATTTTTAATTTCATAATCTTTAGTTCCAGCACTATATATTGTTACCATAACTGATTTATCTGATATATCTTCTCCTGTTGCGGCATTTATAACTGGTTGTATTAACTTCCCATCTTCTATTAATTTTTTTATCTCTATACAATATCTACCACTTTTCCCTGGTGGATAATCATCTGGATGTTCTCTTATATACTGATCGGCGGCATCATATATTATATTATTTCCAGCATTTTCTGCCTCTTCTCTACTTGAATTAATTCTATTTATTATCGTTGGTACAATTAATATCAACAGTATCCCTATTATTACTATAACCCCCAATAGTTCTGCTAATGTAAACCCTTTTTTCATATTTTCACCTACTATTACTACTCACATTATACCCCCCCCCCCCCCATCAAAATTTCAAGGCTTTTCGACATATAATATAAAAAAATAAACAAGACTTTACACTTGCTTCTTTATGGGGTGGTGGGGGTTTTTAGTATTTAAAAAAACCCAGAGATCATCTGGGCTATCTATATAAAACGCTAATGCATTAGCGGGCAGTTTTGATGGTGAAGTTATTTAAATTTATTTTAACTGCACCATCTTTTTTGGTAACCAAAACTATACTATTTTTTAATTTGTTTAAAGTTGTTTGATGGGGGTGTCCATATATATTATTTTTTGCAGCTGAAATTAAAGATATCTTAGGAGACACTTTTTGAATGAACTTACTTGATGTACTGGTATTTGAACCATGGTGCCCTACTTTTAGTATATCCATTTTAGGCAAATTATATGTATTTAATAAGTATTCTTCACTTTTATTTGTTGCGTCTCCCATTAATAATATATTCCTGTTTTCAATTTGTGAATAAATAATAAGACTATCATCATTTTCGTTATGAATATTTAACCCATTTAAAAAATTTAAAGTTATACCATTTATTTTTATTTTACCTTCTGACATATTCGTGCTATTTCCTTTAAATTCATTTATAATTTTCTTCTCTAAATTATTATTTGTTTTATTTAAAATTATATGATTTATTTTAAAATTTTTTATTAAATTTATAGCCATACCAGCATGATCAAAATCACCATGAGTCAAAATCAAATAATCTAGTTGATTAATTCCTTCAGCACGAAGATATGGGATTGTTATGTTTTGGGCAATATCATATGGTTTTTTATCATCATAAGGTAATTCTCCTCCAGTGTCGACTAAAATATTAGCTTGGTTATGTTTTAATTTAATTAAAAAAGAATCTCCTTGTCCTACATCAAGCATAGTTATAGAAGATATAGGATTTAAAATATTTATATTATGATGAATGATTAAAATTAAAAATAAAATTATTATATAGCTTTGACCTTTTTTCCATTTGTAAAATATTAATGTGATAATAATATAATATATTATTACAAATATTATATTCATATGACATAAACTTAAATTCAAAAAATCTACATTAGCTATTTTTATAGAAGCTTTTTCCATAATAATTATTAAGTTTAAAAGTAATGGGTCTAAAGGTTTAAATATAAAGGTTAGTAGGGATAATGGATAAACAATAAAAGTCATTAATGGTACAAAGTATAAATTTATTAAAGGTGCTAGTAAGTTTAACGTAAAAAAATTATTAATAATGATAGGTGCTGATGAAAAAAATGCTATTAAAGAAATAACCAAAGTTTTGGAAAAATAATTTTTATATCTACTAATTATATCTTTAAATAGAAGAAGATAGAAAGAAACTACAAATGATAAAATAAATCCCAAGCTATAAATAAACCCTGGATTTATAATTAATAAAATACTCATTGTGATAATTAGCAATGAAATATTACTAATGTTTAGTGCAAACTGCTTTTTTATAGTTAAAATTATAAAAAACATAGTTGCTCTTAATATTGATGGTCCAAAGTTAGTGAGAAAAAGATAAAATCCCAAAAATAAAATGCACATAATATAAGATGTTGTTTTAGAAAAAAATTTGTTAAAAATATATAATAATACTGTTACAAATAATGTGATTTGAGCTCCTGAGATTGCTAAAAGATGAGTTATACCGTTTTTTTGATAACTCTTTTGAATGTTTTCTTTGATTTCATTGTCATTACCTAATATTAACGCATTTAAATATGTTTTGGATTGATAATCTTGGATATGATTATTTAAAAGATTTTTAATTTTATATATTAATGGTATATTTGATTTTATTGTTTCAATTTTAGTAGCTGTAAATGTATAATTTATTTTTAAAGAACGTAGATAATTTTTATAGTTAAATAAATAAAAATTGGTGTTTTCTATTGGGGTTTTCATTTCTCCATATGCTTTAATATTTTTACCTACTTCACATTTAAAATTATCATAATAATTGATCAATAAATTTTCTAATCCTTTTATTTTAATAACTGTTTTATCTTTTTCATTTTGACATTCATAAATATAGCCAGAAACCATTTTGTCTTTTAATGAATACTTACTAGGAGGCAGGTTATTAATATAAAAGCTTACATATAATAAGGCTATTAAAAGGGTAAAAATGGCAATTAAATTAGACGGTGATTCTATCTTTAATTTTTTCATAAATACTATCGCCAATGCCTGAAACATTTTTTATCTCTTCAGTTGTTTTAAAATTACCGTTTCTTTGTCTATATTCAACAATTGCTTTAGACTTAGCTTCACCAATACCATCTAAAGTTTGTAAGGTCTTTTCATCAGCTGTATTTATATTTACCTTTTCTTGGGTAGTTTCAGTAGTATCTTCACTTGTTAGCTTAGCTTTTTCTTCTTCTTCAGTTATACATGCATTATTACATGGAGGACACTCTATTTTAGGTTCTTCATTCATTTTATTTATTTCAGCTTTAGAATATACAATTATTACCATTTCATCTTCTAGTTTTTTACTTAAATTAATATTACTAGTATCGCTGATTTTAGTAAGCCCTCCAGCTTTATTAATAGCATCTATAACGGTGTTATTGGTTGTTAATTCATATACTCCTGGAGTGTTTACTTCACCTTTTACATCAACTAAAACTTTTTTATCTATATTTTTTTCTTTAGTAGTTTTTTTAGTAACTGTTTCTATTTTATCATTTGATGTTTCTTGGAGATCTTTGGTAGCTTGAATATTATAAGTGTCAAAAACTATATAAGTCGTGAATATTAAAAAGATTATTATAAAAATTTTACCTTTATGTTTTTTTAAAAATTTCATCTTTAATCACCTCTAATATTAAGATACAATGCAAAAAGAAAAATCCCTTTTTATTTAGGGATTTTTACTTTTTTATTTTTGGTTTCAATGGCAATTCTTTGAACAATTGATAAAGATGCTAGTAAAGATAAAACGAAACTACCACCATAACTTAAAAATGGCAAAGGTACTCCTGTTAGAGGAATTACTCCAAACATTCCTCCTAAATTGACAAAAATGTGGGCAAAAATATAACTTAATACACCAACACATATATATCTTCCCCTTAGCGTAGAAGCTTTGGCTCCTATAACAGCTATTCTATAAAGAACAACACCATATAATATAAAGATAAATATCGTTCTATATATACCGTATTCTTCTGCTATAATGGCGAAGGCTGAATCAGTATGTGGTTCTGGAATATATGAATATTTTTGTTTGCTTTTACCTATTCCCAAACCCCAAAGCCCACCATCATTTATAGCAATATAACTATTACAAACTTGATAACCACCTTTTTCATAATTTCCACAAGGATCTAAAAAAGAAGTAAATCTACTTATTCGTGCTTCATTTAATATATATCCTTGTTTTAAGTATATAACTAGTAAAGCTAGGGCAAATACAGCTACCATTAATATAAATGTTTTTATTTTATCTATTTTTAAAATTGGGCTTGAGATAAACATCATAAATATAATGAATAAAACAATTAATAAAGTTCCAAAATCTTTTTGGAGAAATATTATAGCTGGAATGATCATGGCTGTTAAAATCATTGAACCAATTATATCATAATGTTTGATGTTTAATGTTCTTAATTTACGATAATTTTTTTCAAACATCAAGGCTAATAAAGTAATAATGATTGGTTTTGAAAATTCACTAGGCTGTAGTTTAATAAATTTTAAATCTATCCAGTTTTTTGAACCAGCCAATTCTTCAAAGGTTAAAGCCCAAAGGTTTAAAGCTATGACAGTAACGAATAAAACAGGCACAATAACTTTATAGTATTTGGTATCTGTTTTAATTATTATAAATCCACCTATTAGTCCTAGTACAATGAAAATAAGTTGTCTATAAAAATAATAATAGATAGATACATCATAATTGACAACAGCAGCCCTAGAAGAGGCAGTTACAATGTTTAAAAGTCCAAAAATAAATAATGCTGCTGAAGCTATTAATAAAGGTTTATCTAAGTTTTTTAACAATTTGCCTAATGACATGACTTTTTGTTTCATAACTAGCCTCCTATCCTTATATAATAATAGCATATTATATAATTTTTTACTAGTTTTGCAAATTAAAAACTAAAATTAGGTATTTTTAATATACGGTTTTTTACTTTATCATAGACTATATTAGAATAGATAGGAGGTATTATATGTATTACTATGGCGGTTATCAAGGCTATGGCTGTGGCAATCCATGTGGAGGTTATGGCTATGGCGGAGGATACGGAACAGGATATGGAGCTGCTATTGTACTAGTGCTATTTATTTTACTTGTAATAATTATCGGAGCTAGAGCATGGAATAATTAACTAATAATAAACTGTTATACTCTCATGTTATAGCAGTTTTTTTATTTATCTTTTTTTGTTTGACTTTTGATTTATATAAGGTTATAATACGTATGCTTTTAGATAAATAGTTTAAAAATTAATCTTTTTGATGATAAATATGATAAAATAGTATATGGAGGTAATATTTATGTTTAAACCTTTAAAAATATTAGATGAAAAACACAAGGTTTTAAGACAAAAAAGTAAAGATGTGAAATTACCTTTATCCAAAGAGGATAAGGAGATAATAGAACAAATTATTAAACATTTAAAATATAGTCAAATAGAAAAATATGCAGAAAAATATGATTTAAGACCTGGTATGGGGCTTGCCTTTCCTCAACTTGGCAAACTTAAACGAATTATTGTTATAGTTTATGAATATGAAGAAGGTAAATTCCAAAATTATGTTATTGTTAATCCTAAAATAATTAGTCATTCTGTAGAAATGGTGGCTTTGGAAACTGGTGAAGGATGTTTGAGTGTCAACAGAGAGGTTGAGGGACATGTGCCAAGGTATGCGAGAATTACAATTACCGGGTATGACCCTGATGGTGAAAAAATCACTATTAGAGCACGTGAGGATTTATCAGTAGCTTTTCAGCACGAGGTAGATCATTTAGATGGTATTTTATTTTTTGATAAGATAGATAAAAAGAAACCTTTCTTTAACGAAAACGAAATTAGATTAATCTAAGGGGGATTGTATGAAGAAAATTATTGCAAAATATATACTTTTAGTTGTTTTAACTTTTATGGCTTCTATATATATTTATGAGTATGTTATGGCTAACCAACCTATTAATACTGAAAATGACATACTTTATGAACAAGGACAAATTCAAAATCAATATTTAAACAATACTAATTACACTATCGATAATCCTAATGTTATTTTAAACCCATATGGTAATTCACCACTTACAGCATTAATTGTATTTCAAACTAAAGATTTAACTACGGCGACTGTTACTATCAAAGGAAAAAACGGTTCTGATGATTTAAAACATACTTTTACACCTACTAAAGTACATATTTTACCTATTTATGGACTTTATGCCGGTTATGATAACAAAGTTGTAATTGAAGTTAGTGGAATTAGTAAGGAAATTACAATTACTACTGAGCCACTTCCTGATGATTTTTCTAAGGTAACGGATTTATATAATGAAGGTTTCGATACTGACGAATTTTATTTTACTACACCTGAGGAAATTGGATATACAGCCGCTTATGATAAAGATGGTGAGGTTAGATGGTATTTAATTGGCGATTATAAGTGGGATATTCAAAGACTTAATAACGGACATATTTTACTTAGTAGTGATAAAATTTTAAGAAAAAATTTTAGTATTGGTTTGATTGAAATGGATTTACTTGGTAAAGTTTATTATGAATATGCAATTCCTGGTGGTTATCATCATGATGTTTATGAACTTAACAATGGTAATTTACTGTTAGCATCAAATAAATATGGAAGAAACACAACGGAGGATTTAGCCGTTGAAATAGATAGAGCAACAGGAACTATTATTAAAGAAATCGATCTTTACAAGATATTGCCTGGTGATAAGAAAAATAATTGGTTCGGTATGAACTCAATTAATTACGATATTAATACTAATTCGATTACTATTTCTGGTTATAATGGTAATATGATTGTAAATTTAGATTACACTACTTTAGATATTAATTGGATTATTGCGGATGAAAAAAAAGTTGAAGACGATTATAAACAATACTTATTAAGAGCAAATGGTCATATTAATTATCCAGTTAATCCCGAATCGGTTAATTTATTAAATGATAATAAAATGGTATTTGCTAGTAAAGTAGATGGTAAAAAACATTTGCTTACTTATAAAATAGATTACACTAATAGAACAGTTACTGAACTTGAGGATTATGAACTTCCTAACAATGAAGAAACTTATTTAGAAATATTGGGAGTAGATGATTTTGTAATCACTCAAGGTCATACTTTGATGGAAATACAAAATAATAAAAAAGTGATTAGTATGAATGTAAATTCTACTTTATACAATACCAAAAAAATGGGTTTGTATGCGAATGACATATACACTGGAGTTCAAGGTGTTAGACTTGGATCTTTAGGGGAATCAGTTACTACTAGTAATCATTTGCTTTTAGGGGCTAAAAATGATGAGAATATTTTAAAAAGATATAATATTTCTCTTTATAAAGACGTATACGGTTTAAAGGTTAAAGGTACTTTTAAAGAAAGTGATGAAGTGCAGATAATATTAGATAATGTTTTAGATAAAAAAACATATGATTTACTAATTCCTTCAGATTCTAATAAGAAAATTACTACTTCAAGATATATTAGTGAAGATGGTATTAAAGGAAAATATTATATATATTTAAGAATTAATGGAGCCATTTATAAATTACAAAAATATGTAACATTCTATTAGAAAAGCGTTAGACTTTGGTCTAGCGCTTTTATTCTAAATTATTATCATCATAACCTTCTGTTTTATAATTACTACCGCATTTTAAATATGGCTGATATGAAATTATAGCTCCATCTTGAATAAATTCTACATAGCCTTGACATTCAATATCTTTATCATTTGGATCAATAATTTTATCTAAATATCCTTTTTCTTTAAGCATGGAATAACTTAAAGACCATACTTCTTTATTGTTAGCATTACCCTGATAAGTATCATTTTGATAACGTTCGGCAGCTTTTTTTAATTGATGTTCTAATTCTTGATAGGTAACTTTTTCTTGGATTGGCTCTGAATTTGTTTCTTCATCTTCTACAATACTTCTTGATAAAGACATAATGATAATCATAGCAATAAAGACAACGGCTAATATTATAATAAATTCTTTTAAACCAAATCCATTTGCATTCATAATCTTTTACCTTTCATTTTATCTAGATTAAATCTATATAGAGTTCCTGGTCTACCGCTACCTTTTGAGGTTTTAAATCCGGTATCAATAACAAGTTCTTGATTAACATATTTTTTATGAAAATTACGTCTATCAATTGGTTTACCTAATACGTTTTCATAGAATAGTTGTAATTCTGGTAAAGTAAAATCACTTGGAAAGAATGCTAATAACATATCATTATAATTAGTAGTTATTTGTGAGCTTATCTCTTTACTAACTTCTTCAATTATATTTGCATGATCAAATCCTAATTTAGGAAGTTCTTGGATGTCAAACCATGCTTTATCGTTACTTTCTTGTTTCATGTCAGTTAAAGTTTTATCAGTTACGGCTACAAAAGCAGTACCTATCACCCTATTATTGGGATTTCTATCAAGATTACTAAAAATTTTACTTTGAAACATGTATGTTTCATCTAAATTAGTCATATCTTTATATATTTTATGAGCATTTTCTTCTAGTGTTGTTTTGTTGTCTAAAGTAGCACTTGGAAGTACCCAATAGCCTTTATATGGCTCGTCTTGCTTCTTTTGCAAATATATTTTTAGTTTTCCTTCATCAGAAGCATAAATAAGCAATAATGTTTCCAACACATTATAATAGGAATTTTCCATAATATCACCCTTTGCGTCAAAATTTACGCATTATTATATACCTAGTTTTTAAAATTGTCAATTTTGCTCATTTTGTCATACTATATAAAACTTTAACATTTGAATAACATTAATGTTTGTTTATAATTCTAAAACATTTTTATTATCTACTTTACTAGCATATTCATCAATAACTTTTGCATCATATACTGGGGCTTTTGGGTAATTATATCCAGCTAAATTAGTCAAATACCACTTTATTTCATTTATACATTTAGAAGATTGTTCATCTATAAAATACAAGGATATTGAGATAGTTTCATCTTTATTAGTATATCTATCTAAATATTTATCCATTATTTGCATTGATTTTACTTTGGCTTTATATTTATCTGCTTGTTCTTTTTCAGATAGTTCTTTATCAAAACGTATTCCTACTTTAGAAAGAATATCTCCTTCTAGTGACGTTAAATCTGATATATATGACAAATAATAGAATGTTTTTATAGTTATGTTAGTTTTAAACATGTCATCACTTTGAATTTTTTTTATATTAACTTCAAAATTGTTTTTGATTTTTTCTTCTAAATTTTTGATTAATTTCTTATGTTCATTTGCATATTTCTCTAACTTATATTTTTTTACAATTTCTTTAGATGGTTGTTGATTTTGATATGCATCTTTTCCCAACATTATTAATTCTTCATCTATTTTATATTTAAAGACTCTATTATATTCATCATTTGTCTTTCCTTTTAAAACAAATGCATTTAATTTTTCTATATATTTTTTAACATCATTTTTACTATTTATTTTAATCTCAGCTGGGTTTATATAGAAATAGAGTGCTAAAGATAAGCAAACTATTTCTAAAATTATAAATGGTACTAAACATTTATGTTTTAACTTCAATTTAATCACCCTATTTCTAATAATAAACTGTTCGGCTTTCTGATCTACAAGTACTACTATTACACCAATTGCCTGTGCTCCAACCAGACCAACCTGACCAGCTTGTATAATTACAGCACTCTACGCTTGTACAGGTTCTATTTGTATAGTATGTACAATATTTTGTTTGATGGCACCAACTAAATTCAAAATACCAATCAGGTCCGTCTTTTCGAGGACAACTGCTATAGTATTTTACTTTTGTCCCTCCAGCACCTTGAGCGCCTTCACCTATCCAAACATATTGACAAGCATATGTCTTACAGCCACAACTATAAGTATGAGGATCTCGTCCACAACAACGGCTAGTACAAGTGGCTGGTCCTCTCGTTTGTCTTCTATATTGAGTTTGAGGATACACTGTTTGAGCTGGACAAGTACCAACATTTCCAGCATTATCTTTAATACTAATAGATCCAACATTATTTCTTTGGTTATATTTAGTACTAGGACAATTAGTCGTTCCACTAACATTATCTGGACATGAATAACTAAAGTTTACACCTGAAGTAGTATATTGATTACTTCTAGATACATTACACTGTGGAGCTGTCCAATCGACAAGTAGTATAAGATGTACAGGTGAACTAGTATTACCGGCATTATCAACACTTCGCCAATAAGCATCTAATTTCCCTTCATTCATAAGCCAATCGCCTACATTGCCCT
>CALVID010000030.1 GCA_944329355.1 uncultured Bacilli bacterium | reverse complement strand
AGGTTATTAGTATTGCTTCACTATTACTATTTTTTATATTGGTTAATATATCGTTTAGTTTGGCATCTAACGTTCCTCTATTTTCTATGGTTACATCATATTCCATAGAATCTCCTTTTTGATATAGATCGGCTTCCATACTGGCTTTTAGGTCTGTCCATGAGGGTTTTACGGTATTTTTAGCTTCTCCTTTTGATATTCCGTCTGTTACATTAGTTATTCTTATATCCCAGTTACTGGTTACTTTAGATGATCCTTTTATAGTTAGATTAGTTGAAAAGGCGGCATATCCTACTATCATTGTTAGTAATATTCCTATTAAACTAATTATTATTATTTTTCTTTTTCTTTTAGTTCTATACATATTATTCACCAATTATATTATACCCCCCCCCCCATCAAAATTTCAAGTTTTTTCCCATACATTATTAAAAAAAGAAACAAGATTTTACACTTGTTTCCTTTATGGGGGTGGTGGGGGCTATCTACTTTTTCTTGAATTTAAAATTATTTACAATATTTTTTTAATAATTCGTCTGTGGATATTTTAAATTTTGTTTGAAATCTTTTATTATCTGAAAATAAATATCGTATATTTTTATCAGTAAATGTAAAATTAATGCTTTTTAAATATTTATATCTAGCCAATGTTAGAGTTTCACTTTGGATAAAAGTTAATTTATGATTGTGAAGGATAATTGTTTTAATATTTAGATGATTTAATATTTCAATTTTTTTCTTTAATGTTTCAGCATTAAAACTCAAAATAGATGGCATCTTTAAAATAAGTTGTTTAGTTTCTTCTTCGGAAAAACTTTGATTTAAAATGTTTACTTTATTTTTTAATGTAGATATTTCATATGAAAGTATGCTTGGTTTACTAGTTATGATCTTATTTATATCTTTATTATTAAAATTTAAAGATTGAAAAAATTTTATTTTGTCTTTTATAAAAGTTAAATCATAATTAATAATATTATAATATTTATTTATCATTTTTAAGATTGTTTCCTTAGAATAGCCAAGGTTTTCAAAATATTGTAAGTTTTTTTCTATATTATTGTTTTTTTGCTTTTTGATTAATTTTTGTATTTGTAAAATAAGTGTATTGTCAAAACCATATTCTTTTAAAATTTTCTCTGTTTCCATTTTATCATCTTTTTATAACGAGTATATCATTATAAAAAGATAATTTCAACGATTTTCTCGTTAAAAAAGACCCTTTTGGGTCATATCATCATAAATACACTTGGAATGAAAAGCAATATTGCACTAGCTATTAATATGATAATGCCAGAAATTAATCTATTATATGTTCCTATGGTATTTTCAACAAATATTTCTTTTACAATAGTATTTATCACGGCAAATAAAATTAGACTAGTAATTAAATAACTTATGAAATATAAAATCATATACATTATATAGGTTATACCTTCAATGTTTTGAATATCTAAAACTGTTTTAAAAAGTGCGGGTGAACTTCCAGATTGATTTACTAAAGTAAAGGTAATAATAATTGATGTTATAATTATAAATAATGCATACATTATCATTTGTTTTTTGCCAAATAGTTCTTGGAGAATTTGGAGAATACTTTTTTTAGGTATGTCTATTTTTAAATGGGCATCTATGGTTATGGCAGATATTATAATAGCAATTATGCTTATAAAACTTCTTATAAAGGTTGTTTGATTAACTGTAAGTTCTAGGTTTGTCATAACAAATATCATATATGTGATACTGCTGGTGAGTACAAATATACTTCCTAATATCCAACGTTTTTTCTTATTATAGATAGAAAGTAATATAGCTCCTAAAAATAGCATAACCCATAATGATCCTAAGTTAATGGCATCACTCATTCCTTCAGTTAAAGCAAGAGAAGTTATATTTACTTCTTTAGCATTTACGTCTTTTAAGATTGAAAAATGAATGGTTGGATCAGTTTGTAATACTGTATTTTCAGGTACTGGCTTTTCTTGTTTTATTAAATCTACAACATTTAAATTATTTTGTTTTAAATTCTCAAATATAGTTTTTTTTATATCTTTAGCAATATCTTCATTATATCCATTAAAATATTTATTACCAATTATTAAAAAAGGGACACCTTCATTGTCATCACCTAATGTAGTTCTGACCTTTTTTAATAATTCATTATTTTCTTTATTATCCCAAACTTCATATTTTTGGACATTTAAATTTTGACCTAATTGTTTTTGCAAAACAGTTAAATATTGTTCTTCATGAGCACAATGTGGACAGCCATTACCATAGAATAAAGTTACATTCACTTCTTCGGCATTTACTTTAGTAAATGGTAATATACAAATGAAAGTTAATATAAATAAGATTTTTTTTAGTTTCATAATTTTCCCCCCAATTGGTTATAGCTTTTATCAAAAGCTTTTAAAAAGTTTTCAATATCTAAATCAGTTGTTTTTTTAGATATACTTATTCTAATACTGGTTTTAGCTTTTTCTTCATCTTGAGTAAGTGCGAGAATTGCTTTAGAAGCGTTATTTGTCGAGCATGCACTTTGAGTAGATATATATATTCCATCTGCTTCTAAACTGTGCAGCAACGTTTCTGGCTTTATCCCTTTGACACTGATGTTTAATATATGAGGAATTGAATTTTGCGTGCTGTTGATAGTAACATTTTTATAACATTTTAATTTTTCTTTTAGTAATTCGTTGTGTTTTTTTACTTTTAAATAATCTGCATCTATTTTTTCATAACTTAATCTTAAAGCTTTAGATAATGAAGCAATAAGTTCAGTTGGCGGTGTACCACTTCTAAAAGTTGTTGTACTTTTACCACCAGCTATTAATGGTTCTATATTTAAATTTTCTTTTTTATATAAAACCCCTATACCTTTAAATCCAAAAAATTTATGGGCAGAAAAGCTGGCAGTATCTACATTTGTTAAATCAAATTTTATTTTTCCGACAGCTTGGGTTATATCACTATGAAATATTATTTTAGGGTATTTTTTTAACATCTTTCCAATCTCTTCAATAGGTTGGCGAAGACCGGTTTCACTACTAACCATGCTAATGGTAACTAAAACAGTATCATTTGTAATCATTTGTTCTAATTCATCTAATTTAACGATACCATGTTCTAGTGGTGCATAATCAATGGTAAATCCTTTTTCTTCCAGCTGTTTTAAAGGAGCGTAAATTGAAGAATGTTCTAAGGCTGTAGTTATTATATGCTTTCCTCTATTTTTATATTTTTCCATTGCTTTTATTATTGTATTATTACTTTCAGAAGCACCTGAGGTATAAATTATTTCGTTTGGTTTAACATTTAAAATACCAGCTATTTGATTGGTTGAAGCATCAATTAAATGTTTTGATTTTACACCTAACTGATGTATAGAATTAGGATTACCTATATATTTTGTGGCTTTTATAAATGTATTTAAAACCTCTTCATCTACTGGTGTTGTTGCACTATAATCTAAATATGTCATAAATACTCCTTTCTATTTAATAATATCAAATCCGCTACGTTTAAATAATTTTTCTAAGTCATAATTCGAGTAATAAATCATAGTTGGTCTACCATGTGGACAATTGAATGGATTTTGACAATTTCTTAAATCTGTTATTAATGCTTCCATTTCTTCTAAGGTGATATTAGTATTTGCTTTAATAGCATGTTTACAACTCATCATAGTAGCTACTTTTTCATTAAATTTTTCGATACTAAAATCTTTTTTTGTATGAATTATTATTTCTATAATATTTCTTATAGACTCTTCTTCAAATCCTTTTGGAAGCCATGTTGGATGTTCTTTGACAATAATTGAATTAATACCAAACTCTTCTATTTTAAATTTTAAATTTTCTAAAATATGCATATTTTCTTTTAAAACTATAAATTCTTCATTAGACAGTTCAATGGTGATGGGAAATAATAAAGAGGTCGAAGCTATATTAGGATTTCCCATGGCTTTTTTAAATTTTTCATAATTACATCTTTCTTTGGCGGCGTGCTGGTCGATAATATACATACCTTTTTCATTTTGAGCAATAATATATGTACCATGAACTAAGCCAACTGGATACATTTCTGGCATAAATTCTTTTTCTTGGATTTTTGTTTTATATTCATTATTTTCCATGATAACTTCATGAACAATATCCCCATTATTTTCATCTTCATAAATACTTTCATTAACAGGTATCTCTGGTTCTTCAAATTCTATTTTTTCTTCAACTATTACTGGTTTATTTGCATGTCTTTCTAAATCAAAGCGAAGTTCTTCTCTTTTTGGTTTTTCTTTCCTAATCGATACTTCTGGGATAAGATTTCTATCTGTGATGGCTGCTTGGACAGTAGCTTTAATCAATTCCAATAAAGTATCCATTTTACTAAATTTAATATCCATTTTAGTTGGATGAATATTGACATCTATAACGCTTGGGTCAACTATGATATTCATAACAGTAATAGGATATCTATTATCTGGTTTATATGAATGATAAGCTTCATTAATTATCCTATTTATATCCATGTTTCTCACTACTCTACCATTTACTATAGTAACCATATTATTTCTACTCGAGCGGTGAACTTCTGGAAGAGAAACGTAACCTGAAATTTCATAATCGGGGTTTTCTCCCTTGATTGGAAGCATTTTTCGAGCTACATCTGTACCATAAATACTTTGGATTACTTTTAAAATATTTCCACTACCATCTGTTCTTAGTATAACATTATTATTGTTTTGTAAAGTGAAACGAATGTTAGGTTGTGATAAAGCTAGTTTGTTGATATAATCAGTGATACTTGCAAGTTCTGTATATAAGCTTTTCATATGTTTTAATCTTGCCGGTGTGTTATAGAAAAGCTCACTTACGGTAATAGTAGTTCCTTTTCTAGCATCACCTAAACCTACTTCTTTGATTTTTCCACCATCTATGACAACGTGAGTTCCAATATCTTTTATACATGTTTTTAAATCTACTTTACTTACAGCCGCTATGGACGCTAAAGCTTCGCCTCTAAATCCTAAAGTGGTTAATCTATATAAGTCATCTTCATCATCTATTTTACTAGTGGCATGTCTTGAAAAGGCCAAAACCGCATCTTCTTTATCCATGCCTTTTCCATTATCAATTACTTTTATCTGTCTGGTACCAGCATCCTCTAATTCTACTTTTATTTCTGTACTACCTGCATCAATACTATTTTCAACTAATTCTTTAACAACTGAGGCACATCTTTCGACAACTTCACCAGCTGCTATTTTGTTAGCAAGAAGTTCATCCATAACTTTTATTACTGCCATATAATCACCTAAAACCTTCTTATAAAATTATACCATGTTTTTTTATTCTTTAGATATAAAAACTAGTCAACGACATAAATTTATTGTATAATATATTTATGTGCTGGAATAGCTCAGTTGGTAGAGCAGCTGTCTCGTAATCAGCAGGTCGTAGGTTCAAGCCCTATTTCCAGCACCATAATAAAAATTACCCTTGGCTTTCAAGGGTCTTTTTATTAATTGATCTCTATTTTCCACAAACCATGTTTATTACAATATGCATAAACAGTAGAGTTTTCTATGTAATTAAATGTCCATATTGGTTCTTCATTTGGTTTAAAGTTGTGTATTTCAATGGTATCGTCGTGTTCGAGTGCTAGAAAGTTAATATAATGATCGTTATCCATTGGATGCATTACTTCTCCTACTCTAACAACTATTTTTCCATCTCTCACATCACAATGTGGGATATGTTTTTCTAAAGCGGCATCTACTGTATTAACAGTTAATTCTTCCATTGGCTCTGAACAGCACAATAATGATCCACCTCCGTCAACTAATAATGATACAACATTTCCACATTTTTTACATAAATAAAATTTTCTCATTTAAACATCTCCATTCTTGCTAGAAGCTATGCTTCTAAATTTATTTTATATTTTTATAAGTACTTAGTCAATATGATACCAAAAAACACGCTTACTGTCAGAAAACGTGTTTTTGGATGAGATTTAAGCAAAATACAAATTACATTGACAGTTGTAATCTATAATTTGTGTCAAGTCTCTCATATATGTACATATTACTTAATAGCTTGACAATTGTAGTCCTTCTTTCTTCCCCTATACTAATCTTCCACATATAAGGTAAGCAAAGATAGTATAATTGCTATCCATATTGATTTTTAATAAGTAATATACAGATTAAAAATATTATTTATGGAACTGCAAACAATTATATAAGGACTAATCCTATTAAGTAATTTTATGATACCATGATTTGTTTTTTTGTGTCAATATATTTTAACACTCAAAATGTAAAGGTTTTACACTTGCATAACATCTTAAGGGAAATACTAAATGGTGCATGGGATGGGGCTTGAACCCACATAAGGAAATCCTTACTACCTCCTCAAGGTAGCGCGTCTACCTATTCCGCCACCCATGCATTTAAACTAACTAATTTTTAGTTAGTTTTACCTCACTGTTTTCAATACCACCTAAATCATATATTTTATTATATCCCATGTTTTTTAATGTATTCGCAACTGCATTACTTCTTTTGCCTGTTCGGCAATAAACGGCAATTGGAGTATTTTTATCATAGTTTATTTTACTTTCTATTTCAGTGTCTGGGATATTTATAGCACCAGGAATATGTCCAGAATCATACTCCGTTTCAGTTCTAACATCAATTATTATAATATTTTGGGTGTTCATAATGTCAGATATTTCATCAAAACTTATTTTTTGAATCACTGATTCTGAATTAGAACTTAAAGTAATTACAAAGCCCAGTGAAATAATTAATATTATTATGAAAATTACAAATATAGTGTTTTTTGTTTTGTTATTCATATGATTTATCCTTTCAAATATTTACTTTTTTATTTGAATAATCTAATTATGTCATTATATGTAATTAAAAGCATGAGGGCCATTAGTAAGAAAAATCCAACAGCATGAATGGTATTTTCCAATCTTGGATCAACTGGTTTACCTTTTATTTTTTCGATTATGATAAATAATAATCTTCCTCCATCAAAGGCTGGAAGTGGTAACAAATTAATAAATCCAACATTGACACTTAACAAAGCGATTAAACTCAATACTGACCAAATTCCAGCATCAGCAGCAGTTCCAACAATACCGAAAATTCCAACTGGACCAGCTAAAGCATTGATATTTAAATTACCTGTTACTAAATATCCGATAATTAAAACCATTTGGTGTAATAAACTAAATGTCTTTGAAAAAGCGTATTTTAATGAAGCAAAAAATCCCGTTTTGACTTCGTCGGTGATAGCAAAACCATATTTGTAAACTTCTTCACCATTTTCTTTAACTTTTTTTGGTGTTAGATTAATTGTTTTTGTTTGACCATCTCTTTCAACTTCCATTTTTATTTTTTCGCCGGTATTTACTTGTAATTCTAAGGCAAGAGTATCATAGGTGCTGGCTGATTTACCATTTATTTTTAAGATTCTATCTCCCTCTTTTAAGCCTGAGGTATATGCTGGATATTCTTTACTAATTTCACCTACTATAGCTTTATTTTGAGGTGCACCTGTAAAGAGTGCTATCACAAAGAAAAGAAAAATTGCTAAAAGAAAATTATTCATGATACCAGCTATTACAGTCATGAATTTTTGTCCAAAGGTTTTAACACTAAATTTCTTGTTTTTTGGAACCTCTGGATCATCTTCTATTTCTTCGCCAGCCATTTGAACAAATCCACCAATTGGAATCAATCTAATTGAATATTCTGTTTCGTCGTTTTTTCTTGTCCATTTAAAAATTCTTGGTCCCATTCCAATTGAAAATTCATATACATAAATTCCAGCTTTTTTAGCAAATATAAAATGTCCGAATTCATGAATTAAAATAATTACTCCTAATATTAATATAAAGTATAATAACGTCATATAATCTCCCCTTTTACAATATTGTTATGAAAAACATAAAACCCAATAGTACAAATATAATACTATCTAATCTATCTAAAATTCCACCATGTCCAGGTATTAAATGAGAAAAGTCTTTTTTACCAAAGTAACGTTTAATAGCTGAGAATACTAAATCACCATATTGACCTAATAATGACAAGAAAGTACATATGGCTAGTATTTCTATTTTAGAAAACATTGGATCAATTACAGTATGATGAAACATGGCACCAATGAATACTCCCATAATAGTACCACCTATCATTCCCTCAACCGTTTTTTTAGGTGAAATTTCTTCTAATAATTTGTGTTTACCAATAAGAAGACCTGTTATATAAGCAAATATATCTGTTGCCATTGGTATCAATAATAAGAATATTAATAGATTTAAACTAACTGAACGGACTAATATTAATAATGACATAGATATACCTAAGAATAATAATCCACCTATTAGATAAAAGGCATCATTAATACTATATTTTGAACGTTCATGATAAAATACTGTTGGTATTAAAAAGGCCATAAATAAAGCAGATAATATTCTATAATCTAAAGTAAAAACATTAGATATATCTTGGGAATTAGCAATCAATATTATAGTTATAAAAATATATGCGATTAATTGGATAAAAATGGGTAATTGTTTTTTAGTTGTTTTTATATCTAAAAATTCTTTTAAGGCAATCAATGAAATTATATATACTCCTAAATTAAAAGCTGTACCTCCCTTTATGATTAAAGGAATTATAATGGCTAGAGCAATAATTGCACTAATTATTCGTTTTTTCATAATCAATACCTCCAAATCTTCTATCACGTTTGGTATATTCTAAAATAGCTTTATCAAATTCTTTTTCGTTAAAATCTGGAAAATATGTTTTGGGAAAATAGAATTCTGCATAGGAATTTTGCCAAAGCATAAAATTACTTAATCGCTGTTCTCCTGATGTTCTGATCATTAAATCAACTGGTGGCAAGTCATGATATAAATATTTATTAAATGTATTTTCATCCAAATCATTTATATCTAAGTGTCCTTGCTTTACCTCTTCTACAATTTTTTTTGTAGCATCTATTATTTCAGCATGTCCACCATAATTAAAACAAATGTTAAATGTTTTATTATATTTTTTTGTTTCGTTTTCTATTTTTTCCATTGCTTTTAAAACCATAGCCGATAAATTTTCTTTTCTTCCGGAAAAAATAGCCTTTATTTTATTTTCATGGCAAAATTCTAATATTTCTTTTAATTGCCCTACTAATAAATTCATTAAAAAGCTAACTTCTTGCTTGCTCCTTTTAAAATTTTCTGTTGAAAATAAATAAGCACTTAAATATTTAATATTTTTTGAAAAAATATAAGCACTGAGTTTTTTTATATTTAAAAATCCCTCTTTATGCCCTTCACTTCTAGTCATTCCTCTTTCAGTAGCCCATCTTCCGTTACCGTCAACTATTATGGCAACATGATTGGGTACTTTTAATTTTGAATAATCCATGTTACTACCTCACTATCCAATAATAATTATAATATATTTTGGACTTTAAAACAATGAAATTATTAAAATTTCAGGCTGTTTACATCTGTGTTTTATCATTACAATCTTTAATTTTCATTTTTTTTGATTATTATTTTTGGCGTTTTTTTCATGTCTAAAAAATTTAATATAAATATCATTTCCTCTTTAGGTATAGCGATACAACCTCCGGTGTATCCTTTATTTCCTAAACAGTGCAGAAATATAGCTGATCCTTTTCCTTCTCCGTTTTCATATTTTTCACCATTTACATTATATTCAATATATATAGCATATTCATATTGTTGTGGATAGTCTTGAAGATGTTCGGCTGATAAAAAATCTTTTTTATTTTCATTAATTATATATGGGTAATCATATGTATTAATTTTTTTATTTAAACTTATTAATTTATTATAATATTTTGAGTTTGGATCATCTACCCAATATAAATTGTCAGTTATTTTTATATATGGATATTTTATGTTTAAGTCATGGGTACCAAAGGCAATTCCTAAATCAAATTGTCCTAATGGTGTTGTAATTGAACCTTCATAGGTATTGTTGCTTACTCCATTTTTACCTATTTCTACATGCTTAATCTCTTTTACCATTTTATCATTTTCATATACTTTCATAATATTTTCTTTACCTATTTCTACTACTATTAACTGTTTCATACTATTCCCTTTCTTTTAGAAAAAAAGTATCTTTTCGATACTTATTTCATTTGTTTTGCTACTTCTTCAGCAAAGTTTTCTTCTCTTTTTTCCATACCTTCGCCTACTTCATATCTATACATAGCAAGAATTTTTCCACCATTATTTTTAGCATATGTTTTTACATTGATATCGCTATCTTTAACAAATGGTTGTTCTTCTAGACAAATTTCTTTGTAAAATTTATTAAGTCTACCTTGAACCATTTTTTCAGCGATTTCTGCTGGTTTTCCTTCATTCAAAGCCTGTTCTTTTAAAACTGTTTTTTCTTTTTCTAATACTTCGCTTGGAACATCTTGTTCACTTACATAAGTAGGACGCATTGCAGCAGCATGCATAGCAATATCTTTAGCAACGGTACTATCTGTTCCTTCAGTGACAATTAAAACGGCAATTTTTCCACCCATATGAATGTATTCACCAAAGCTTTCGTTATCTTTTTTAGTTACTTTAGCAAATCTTCTTAGTGATAATTTTTCTCCAATTTTAGCTGTTTTAGAAACAATGAAATCATTAATTGTTCCATTTTCATATGGTAAATTTAAAACTTCTTCTAATGTTTTAACATCACTTTTGATAATTGTTTTTAATGTTTCACTTACTAATTCCTGAAATTCAGCGTTTTTAGCAACGAAATCTGTTTCAGAGTTCATTTCTAAAATAACTGCGTCATTTCCTTCTGTTAAAATAGCAGCAACTCCTTCAGCAGCAATTCTGTCGGCTTTTTTAGCGGCTTTTGATATACCTTTTTCTCTTAACCAATCGATAGCTTCATCTATGCTACCGCTTGTAGCTTCTAGAGCTTTTTTGCAGTCAAGCATTCCAGCTCCAGTTTTTTCTCTTAGTTCTTTTACTAAACTTGCACTAATCATATTTTATCCTCCTTTTATTTTTAAAAAGATGACTCTTTGGTCATCTTTGATTTACTATTTTAAAGCTTCAATTAATTCAGCTTTTTTCATTGTAGAATATCCTTTAATTTCTTTTCCTTTAGCCATTTCACGAAGTTCTGCGACTGTTTTTGTTGTTAAATCTTCTTTTTCGGCTTTTTTAGGTTCTGATTTAACTTCTTTAACAGGCTTTTCTTCTTTAGCTTTTTTAGTTTGTTTAGGTTCTACTTTTTCAGATGACTTATTGAATTTTTTATCAGATTTACGATCAAATTTTGGTTTTCTATCTTCTTTACGTTTAACGGTTTCTAAAGCTTTTTTCATAATATCTTCGCCTTTTTCGTCTTTACGGTTATCACTTGTGTAATCAACAATTTTTCCACCGTTCGCTTCAACGATAGCATTATTCATGACACCAACGATTAGTTTAACGGCTCTGATAGCATCATCATTACCTGGAATTACATAATCAACCATATCAGGATCACAGTTAGTATCAACTATACCAAATACAGGTATATTTAATTTTCTAGCTTCTCTGATAGCAATTTCTTCTTTAGATGGATCAACAATAAACATTGCTTGAGGTAATTTATACATATCTCTAATACCACATAATAATTTATTTAATTTATTGTATTCTTTTTTGATATGAACAACTTCTTTTTTTGGTAAAAGTTCAAATGTACCATCTTTTTCCATTTTCTCAATTTGTTCTAATCTTTTAACTCTTCTTCTAATTGTTTTGAAGTTAGTTAATGTTCCACCTAACCATCTTTCATTAACGTAAAATGAATTAGATCTTAATGCTTCTTCTTTAACTGCTTCAGCAGCTTGTTTTCTTGTTCCAACGAATAAAACTTTACCACCATTGGCTACTATTTCTTTTAATGCAGAATAAGCTTCTTCTATTTTCTTTGCTGTTTTTTGTAAATCGATAATGTAAATATCATCTCTAGCTGTAAAGATGTACTCTTTCATTTTAGGGTTCCATCTTTTAGTTTGGTGTCCGAAGTGAACACCAGCTTCTAATAAATAACTCATTGACACAACGGCCATACTTCATTCCTCCTTTTGTTATTATCCTCTGAATATTTTAACAAGTGCACCACCTATTAAAGGCACTAGGCACACAAATCCATATTCATGTTTTTTAAAAAAGCCAATAGTATTATAACATAATTTTATGTTTTTGGGACATTTTTTATACTTTTAATGCAATTTTTTCTTATAACTTTATTAATTATTATAAAAATACTAAACTTTACAAGTTTAATACATAAAATAATAAAGAAAGGAGAGCGAATATGGGTAAAAACTGTAATAACAAGATAGAACAAATATTAGAAGAAGGTCGCAGATGTCAAGCAATAATGGGAAATGTTGGTCCAACAGGACCGACAGGACCAACAGGCCCCGCTACAATAGTTGTAGGAAATACAACCACTGGGGTTCCTGGAAGCCCAGCAACAGTTTCCAATACTGGAACAGATCAAAATGCAGTACTTACATTTAGCATTCCAGCTGGGGCAACTGGAGCGACTGGTCCTACTGGTCCGGCTGGGGCAACTGGTCCGGCTGGTCCTACTGGAGCTACCGGGGCAACTGGGGCAACTGGTGCAACTCCATCTATTACAATTGGAACAGTAACTACTGGGGCACCTGGCAGTCAGGCAAGTGCAAGTATAACAGGGGTTACACCTAATTTATTTTTAAATCTAACTATTCCTGCTGGAGCGACTGGCCCTACTGGTACTGCTAGTACAGTGGCTGGCCCTACTGGAGCAACTGGTCCGGCTGGTGCTACAGGACCAACAGGACCTGCTGGGGCTACCGGGGCAACCGGACCTACTGGTGCTACTAGTACGGTTGCTGGGCCAACAGGACCTACCGGACCGACGGGACCAGCAGGAACAACAGGAACTACAGGACCTACTGGTGCTACTGGGGCAACCGGAGTTACTGGACCGACGGGACCTGCTGGAACTACTGGAGCTACAGGACCAACAGGACCTGCTGGAACTACTGGTGCTACAGGACCAACAGGACCTGCTGGAGC
>CALVID010000029.1 GCA_944329355.1 uncultured Bacilli bacterium | reverse complement strand
AAACTAATTATTATTATTTTTCTTTTCCTTTTAGTTCTATGCATATTATTCACCAATTATATTATACCCCCCCCCCCATCAAAATTTCAAGATTTTTCCCATACATTATTAAAAAAGAAACAAGATTTTACACTTGCTTCCTTTATGGGGGGGTGGGGGTATAAAAACTATAGTTTTTATTCATTTATTTCAATTTTATCTAATAACTTCTGAACTATTTCTTTAGCTGTTTCATCACCATTTGCTTTTATTTTTTCTAAAAACTCATGAGTATTTTTACTTTGAGGAAGCATATAACCAGCTTCTCTGATTAAATCTTCTATCATGACTTTGTTAGAATGAATTAAGGTTTTTAAAACTCTTTCATCTTCTTTATTTTCTTTTAAAAGTTTTTTTAATATGCGATTTGCTTCAATTTTATTATTTACAATTTTAAATAATTCTGAAATAACAGTCAAATTTTTAGGTTGTGCGGGTGGCATTTTATTTGGAAGCATAGTAATAGCTCTAGCGGGACATGCAGCAGCACAGGCTCCACAACCAATGCATTTTTCAAAATCTATTTGTCCTGTTTCATTATTGGTTGCTCCTGTTGGACAAACAAACAAACATAAGCAATCTTTAGAACATAATTTTAAATTACGATATGCATGATTTTTTCCCATATTATTTTACCTCCAATATTTTAAAACTTGGCACTTTGCAAATTGGACATACAGTTGGTGGTACATCACCTATATAGATAAAGCCACATATATCACACACCCAAATCTTTGTATTTTTAATATAATCTATTCCTTTTTCTTTATAGTTATTTATAATAACATTCATCATGTTTGTCGCTTTAGAAGCCCAAGTTAGAACTCTTTTGGCTCCTCTATCTTGATACTTATCAGCAATTTGAAAAGCTTTGTCAAATTCTTCTAAATCTTTGTTTACCTTTTCTTTAACATTTTCCAAAGTTCCTTCTAAATCTTTTTCTTTATTTAAATAGTGATTATAAAGTTCGGTAAATAGTTTTTGTTCTTCTTCTAAATATTGTTTTTCACAAGCTTTAGCTAAATTAGAACAAATATAGGCAATTTCTGAATTAGACATTTCTTTTAAATCTTCTTCTTCATCAATTTCTTTTATCTCTGATGGTTTTTCTTCTTTTATTTCTTTAAATACACTTTTAGGGGCACCACAAATTGGACAAGTCCAATCATCAGGTAATTCTTCAAATTTTACACTTTCTTGGGCATCATCATAAATATAGCCACATATTGTACATTGATATTTTTTCATTTTACTTCTCCTATTCTTTAAATTCAAACTCATAATCCATTATCCTGATAGAATCTCCTTCTTTGGCTCCAAGTTCTCTAAGTTCATCATCAATTCCCATTTTTCTTAGTTTATTAGAAAATCTTAGTATGGCTTCATCAGTATCTAAACGACTCATAATTAAGAGTTTTTCAATTTCTTTACCACTTATTACCCAAGTATCATTGTCTTTGGTGATTTTATATGGTTTTTCTTCTTTAAATTTATATATTACATGACTTTCAAAGTTTTCATCTTTATATAAATTTTCCTTTGGAATTTGATCTAACATATCAGCTAGTTTTAGAATTATTTGATTAACTCCTTCACCCTTAATAGCCGACATTTCATAAACTTCTTGATTAACTTTTTCTTTGAATTTTTTTAAATTCTCTTTAGATGTTGGCATATCCATTTTATTAGCTATAATTAACTGAGGTTTTTGGATTAATGATTTATCAAAATTTTCTAATTCTTTATTTATAGTAATATAATCTTTATATGGATCGTTGGTATATCCACTCATATCGATTATATGAGCAATTACTCTGGTTCTTTGGGTATGTTTTAAAAAGCGATCACCTAAACCATGACCTAAAGAAGCTCCTTCAATTAATCCTGGTAAGTCGGCAACTACAAAACTACGGTTATCAGAGGTTTTAACTACTCCTAAGTTTGGTTTTAAAGTTGTAAATGGATAATCAGCTATTTTGGGTTTTGATGCTGATATTTTTGATATAAATGTTGATTTCCCAACACTTGGCATACCTACTAAACCAACGTCTGCCATTAGTTTTAATTCGATTTTGACTTTTACTTTTTCACCTGGTTCACCATTTTCGGCATAATTTGGAGCGGGGTTAGATTGAGTGGCAAATGCCATATTACCTCTTCCTCCTCTTCCTCCTTTAGCAATCACATATTCTTCGTTAGGTTTGGTTAAATCGGCAATTACTAGTCCAGTATCATAGTCAGTAACAACGGTTCCAGCTGGAACAGGAATTATTATATTTTCGGCATTTTTTCCATGCATACCTTTACCCATACCATTTTCACCTTTATGCCCTTTTATAATTTTTTTATATTTAAAATCGATCAATGTATTTAATCCTGGATCTACTTTAAATATAATGTCAGCTCCTTTACCACCGTTTCCACCAAAAGGGCCACCCATGGCAACATATTTTTCTCTCCTAAAGGCTAGGCAACCATTCCCACCATTACCAGCTAATAGTTCGACGACGGCTTCATCTATAAACATATCATCACTCATTTCTTAAAAATATTATACATTATTTTGTTAAAAGAAAAAAGGATTTTTTAATAATCCCAATGCACGGTCGCATTAGTTGCTCCCCAAGCTGTTCCAATGGCTTCGTTAATATCTTGATCTGATCCTGTACCGACAATTTGATCACTAGTAGTTTTCATATAGAATACCATTCCATCATTTTTGTTAAAGGCTGTTGCGTCAATCTCCTTAATGTTAGGTTTGATAGTAATATTTATTAGTTTTTTATCAGCAAAAGCATTCGGTCCTATGGCATCTACTACTTGACTATTTAATGTTTCTGGGATGAAAACGGTTTTATCACAAGAATCATCATAACTGGTTATAGTTAAATTATCTCTTTCATTAGTTTCAGTTTTAAAACATTTAGGATCAGTTGTAAGCTCTTGAACATCATCCAAAGCACTTTCTTTTATTTTATCGTTAGCTAGTTTTCTATTACCTAAAATAGAGACAGTTCCTAAAACTAATATTAAAAACAAAGATAAAATACCATACAATAAAGCTGAGGTAATAAAACCATTTTTCTGCATTTTTCCATCCCCTATTCTGTTTAAATTATACATTAATTATCATTTTTATACAAGAGGGATGGGATAATATCATGGTTGTTTAATATTTATTGGAATAGATTATTACAGGTGGTATTATGCGAAATTTTTGGTGTGGTAGAGGTAAATGGACACTTGTTTGTTTAGTTAGTATGATTATTTTGTTTTATCAAATTTTAATCACTATATTTGTGGTAACAAGGTTTAATGTTTTTTTAGTATTTGTTTTTATGATTTTATTATTTTGTTCTATCTTTAGACTTTTTTGGTGAAATTAATATTTCTGTTTTAAACATTTTATCCAACATTTTACTGATAATTTTACAGTTTTTATATTCTGAATGATCAAAGTTTATAGGTTCGGGCTGTGATATTAGAATAAAAAATAATTCTTTTTCTTCTTTTGTAAGTGGGTAAATGTTTTCATATTCATTTAATATATTTTCAAAGTCAAAGTCTAAGGCATGATTCTTATATAACTTATAAAGATCAAAAACTGGGTTACCGATTTTTGATTTATCCCAGCTAATTAAGTAAGCTTTATCAGATTCTAAGAAGTGATCTAATTTTAAATTATTGTGAAGAACAACTCTACGTTCTTTTCTTTTTTCTTTCAGATGTGCGTGCCACCGATCCAATTTTTCTTTATTTTTATCTATTGTTTCATATATTTTGGTGATGTTACGAGCTAATAGTTGTTCGCTTGGACTCATATAAACTTTTGATTCGATAATAGTTATTAAGTCAGTATAGTATATATATAAATAATTTAAGTTGTTATCTAAATCTTCATATATTTTTTCATAGTAATCTAAGTCTATTTCTTTATAATGAGTAGTTTTACTATGCAATAAAGCTGTCAATTTAATTAAGTCTAAAATTTTTTGATCTTTGGGAATATCTAAATCTTTAATGTAGTTAGTCAACTGATAAGTATCATTTTGATTATTTAAAAAAAAAGGCAAATAATCAAAACTGCGAGATTTTAAATAATTTAAAATTTGCGGATTTAATCTTCCCTCTTTATATATATATTGACCTTCATTTGTGTCTACCATAGTAATTTTTCCTTGTTTTTTATATCCTCTGGCAACAAGTCCTTTACTTTTTAAAATTTGATTAATTTTCATTACTTGGAATAATTAATTTATCAACAATTTTTAAGCTGTTTAGATCATTATATGCTTCTAAATTTTCTCTAGTTATGTCGTATTTTTGCATAATTGATTCAACTGTATCATTTTCTGTAACTATATGCACTTTATATACAGAATATCTTTCATTATCTTCTAAGCCACTAAAAATATTTTTGACTTCTTGGTTGGAAGCATTGTTTTCAGAGATATTTTCATCTAATTCTTCGCGATCTTCTAATACTTCTATCTTTTCTTCGGGCAAATTTACTACCTCCTTCTCTATTTGTTTTTCCTCTAAATTATCTAATACGATTTCAATATTAATTGATAATATTTCATTATTAATCACTTCATAGTAGAAATCATTAATATCAACATTTACTTTTTCGGTGTCATATTTTTTATCAATACTTATATCAAATGGCAATTTATATTCAAATGGATCAACATTTAAACTAGCTTCTGTCATTTTATAGGTTCCACTGATAATAAATTCGCCCGACACTAGGTTTTCTTCTTGTAATTTTAAAGTGTGTTCTAATGATATACTACTTATTTCAGCGATATTGTTATTAAATTCAATATCTTTTTTAAATGGTACTATTTTTTTCAAGTTTATCTCCTCCTATATAAATATATGATGAACTTATTTTTTTAGAATAAATTTTCGTAAAGTGTACTGGCATAATCAAAATTGGTTTTATTCCAAATATTTTCAATATATTTATTACGTTCGTTTTGATATTTTAAGTAATAAGAATGTTCCCAAAGATCAATAGTAAATAAAGGTATCAGATTATATGATAATGGTGTTTCTTGATTTGGAAGATTGATAATAGTTAAATTTCCATTATCATCAGTTACTAAAAAAGTATATCCAGAACCAACTAAGTTTTTAGATTTATTTATAAAGGTTTGTTTAAAGTTTTCAAAACTACCATAATCATTATTTATTTTTTTTGAAAGTTTTCCTTTGGGTAGTGATGATATATTGTTTAAACTTTGCCAATATAGATCATGATTTAAAACACCACCTGCATTATATAATATTTGTCCTCTATCTTGTATTGGAAATTCATCAATACGAGTAGGAATTTGGTTTAAAGGGATGTTATAGTCTTGGATGTATTTATTTAAATTTTCAGCATATTTTTGATGATGTTTATTGTAGTGAATATTTACTGTTTGTTTATCTATTACTGGCTTTAATGCATCATAATCATATGGTAATGGTATTGCTTGATACATTTTATCCCCTCCGATTAATTATATGAAAAAAAAGAAGATCATATTAATCTTCTAAGGTTATTTATTAAAATCTTCTAGAAAATCATCTATAGTTAATATTTGTTTATCTATTTGATCTAAAGATATTTGTTTTGTCTCTTCAGCTTTTTCCGTTTCATTATTGGCATCATTTTCTAAATCTTTAGAAGTTATTAAATCGGCATTAATAAATACTTTTTTAATTTTATCTTTAGTGATAGAAGAGCCTGTTTGATATCTATCACATATTGGAAATTCTGATGATTTATGATAGGTTATTTCATTTGTTAAAAGGCCTATTTCTTTTTTATGGTTAATAACTAGGGCTGATAATAATTTATAAGGATTTGTTTTAACATCTCTGATTGCAAGTAATCCTTTGCGGGCTCTTGCCATTAAATCAAATTCGTTTAATTTTACTCGTTTTCCAGTTCCTTTATTTGTAATAAATAAAACATATTCGGCTTTTTCATCAAATGACTGACCACTAATTACATAATCGTCTTTTAAATTTATCGCTTTAACACCACTGCCTCTTAAACCAGTTAATGGAATTTCGCTTGTCTTATATTTTAAAGCTAAACCGTTATGAGTAGTAACTAATACTTCTTCTTTTTCTTTAACGACTGATATAACTTTATCCTTTGGCTTTAATTTCATTAAGTTTATAGGTTTAGTATATCTTTGGACTTTTAAATCTTTGATATTAGTTTTTTTAACCATACCATTTTTGGTAAATGAGATAAAATTGACATTTTCTTTAAAGTCTTTGGTTAAGTATGAAGCAATAACTTCTTCTTCACTGCTTATTTTGATAATGTTACTAATGTGTTTACCCATATCTTTCCATTTTAAATCAGGTATTTCATAAACTGGAACGTAAAGAAAATTTCCAAGTGATGTAAATAGTAGTAAAGTATCCATAGTATTAGCTTCATAGATGGCTGTTTTAAAATCTTTATCTTTTAGACCGGTTTCATCACTATTAGAAGCTGAATAACTTCTTAAAGATACTCTTTTTACATAGCCTTCATTAGTTAAAACAACTATACAATCTTCTTTTGGGATTAATGAAGAGGTGTCTATTTTAATTTCAGTTATTTCATCTTTTATCTCAGTCTTTCTAGGAGTAGCATATTCTTTTTTGATCATTCTAAGTTCTGTTTTCATAACGTGTTTCATGGCCTCTTCATTTTCTAAAATCTGGGTCCAGATAGCTATTTCTTTTTTCTTTTCTTCTAATTCATTTTCAAGTTCAGTAACATCAGTATTAGTTAATTTATATAATTGTAAATTGACTATAGCTTCGGCTTGAGGTTTTGTAAAGTCAAATTCTTTTTGTAAGTTATCAATAGCATTTGCTTTATTTTTAGAAGCTCTAATAACTTTAATTACTTCATCTAATATAGATAATGCTTTGATTAAACCTTCTAAAATATGCATTCTAGCTTTGGCTACTTTTAAATCAAATTCGGTTCTTCTGGTAATTACTTCTTTTTGATGGGCTATATAGGCATCTAATATTTCCAAAATACCTAAAACCATTGGTCTTCTATTTACAATAGCTACCATATTGTAATTATATGAAATCATCATATCGGTGTTTTTGAGTAAGTAATTGATTATTAATTCTTCATTAGCATCTTTTTTTAAATCAATAGCTATTTGTAGTCCATTTCTATCGGTCTCATCTCTAACTTCAGATATTCCTTCAATTTTCTTTTCAATTCTAATTTCGTCTATTTTTTTAACTAATGATGCTTTATTTACTTCATAAGGAATTTCGGATATAATTATTTGTCTTTTTGACTTTGGACCAGTTATTTCGTATTTACATCTGACATTTATTTTACCTTTACCAGTAGTAAAGGCATCTTTGATACCTTTTAGTCCTTCGGCCACCCCACCTGTTGGAAAGTCCGGTCCTTTGACAATATCTAAAATACTATCTAATCTACAATTTGGACTATCAATGCGTTTAATGGTGGCATCAATTATTTCACCTAGATTGTGAGGTGGTATGTTTGTGGCATACCCAGCTGATATACCTGTCGCACCGTTAACTAATAGGTTAGGAAATCTAGCTGGTAAAACTGTTGGTTCTAATAAGGTATCATCATAGTTTAAACTCATTAAAACAGTATCTTTATTTATATCTTTTAAAAGCTCACCGGCTACTTTAGTTAGTCTTGCTTCAGTGTAACGCATGGCTGCGGCTCCATCACCATCCATGGAACCGTTATTACCTTGCATTTCAACATAACATAGATTGTTTTTCCACCACTGGCTCATTCTAACTAAGGCATCATAGATACTAGAATCGCCATGTGGGTGGTAGTAACCCATGATGTTTCCAACTGCCTTGGCTGATTTTTTGGTTGGTTTATCATAGGTATTACCATCTTTATACATACCATATAATATTCTTCTTTGAACTGGTTTTAAACCATCTCTTACATCTGGTAAAGCTCTATCTTGAATAATAGCTTTAGCATACCTACTAAAACTATCACCCATGATGTATTCTAGTGAGTAATCATATATTCTCTTTACTGCTTCTTCCAATTTTGTTCACCTACTTTGCATAATTATCTTCTAAGGTAAATTCGATATTTTCTTCTATCCATTTTTTTCTTGGTTCAACGTTATCGCCCATTAAAACACTAACCCTTCTTTCAGCTAGGGCTGCGTCGGTTAGGTTTACTTTAATGAGACTTCTTTTTTTAGGATCCATGGTTGTTTCCCATAGTTGTTCGGCGTTCATTTCACCTAAACCTTTATATCTTTGTTTTTCTAATTTTATTTTGTTATTTTTTCTAATTTCTTCGGCTCCTTCATCATCCCAGGCATAACCATATATTTTATTGCCGTTTTTTAGAGCATATAAAGGAGGCATGGCGATATATAAATGGCCATTTTCAATTAAAGGTTTCATAAATCTATAAAAGAATGTCAAAAGTAATATGGCAATGTGGGCTCCATCATCATCAGCATCAGTCATGATTATTACTTTATCATAGTTACAGTCTTCTATTTTAAAATCACTACCTATTCCTGCACCAATTGTTTGAATCATGGTATTTATTTCATTGTTAGCTAAAACATCAGTAAGTGAGGCTTTTTCGGTATTTATTACTTTACCCCTTAAAGGTAAAATAGCTTGGAATTTTCTATCTCTTCCTTGTTTGGCTGAACCACCGGCTGAATCTCCTTCGACTAAGAATAATTCGTTTATTTTAGAATTTTTGGTTTGGGCTGGAGTAAATTTATCACTTATTGATTTTTCTTTTCTATTTTTTCCTTTTCCGTTTCTGGCTTCATCTCTAGCTTTTCTAGCGGTTTCTCTTACTTGTTTAGATTTCACCATTTTTTCTAATATTTTAGTGGCTATTTCTTTATTTTCTTCTAAAAAGAATTGAAGGTGCTCAGTCGTGATACTATCGGTTACTGTTCTAGCTAGAGGTGATCCTAATTTTCCTTTGGTTTGGCCTTCAAACTGTAACAATTTTTCTGGTATTTGTAAGCTTATGATAGCGGTTAATCCTTCTCTTGTATCTGGGCCTTCAAAGTTTTTATCTTTTGGTTTTAAATAACCGTTATTTCTCGCATAATCATTAAATACTCTAGTTAAAGCTGTTTTAAAGCCTACTTCATGAGTACCACCATCTGATGTTTTGACATTGTTGACAAATGATATTATGTTTTCTGAATAACTTTCAGTATATTGAAAAGCTATTTCAACATTAATGCCGTTTTTTTCTCCTTTAAAATCAAATGGTTTATGAAGTACTTTTTTATCTGTGTTTAAATATTCAGCAAAGGCATTTAAACCTTTTTCATAGTGATATGATTCTTTTCTATCAGTGTTTTCATCATATATTTCGATTGTTAAATTTTTAAGTAAGAAAGCACTTTCTTGCATTCTTTCACATATGGTTGAGAAAGAAAATGCAGTATTTTGAAATATTTCATCATCTGGCATAAATCTAACTTTGACACCAGTTTTATTTGTTTTACCTATTTTTGTTAATTTTTTATTTAAATGTCCGCCGTTTTTAAAACTGATAAAATATTCAGTTCCGTCTCTTTTGATGGTTACTTCCATCCATTTACTTAAAGCGTTAACAACAGAAGCGCCAACACCATGAAGTCCACCAGATACTTTATATCCTGATGTTTCAAATTTACCTCCTGCGTGCAGAACAGTATAGATAACTTCTGGGGTTGATTTACCACTTTCATGCATACCAGTTGGTATTCCTCTACCAAAGTCTTCAACACTTACACTTCCATCTTTATGGATTGTTATGATAATTTTATCACCATAACCGTTTATAGCTTCATCAATACTATTATCGACAATTTCCCATACTAGATGGTGAAGTCCTCTTTTATCGGTTGAACCGATATACATTCCTGGTCTTTTTCTAACGGCTTCTAATCCTTCTAATATTTTTATTGAGTGCTCATCATATTTTGCCATATCATCACCATATAGAATTATAACAGAAAAAGCCTTAAAAAACAAATGAAAACGTCAAATTGTGTGAAGTGGTTTTTAAGAAAAAACTGATATTTTATTTTTGGGTTCATATGTTAGTTAGAAGTTTTTAATACTTAAATAACTAGATTATAAAGATTACTCTTTTAGCTATAAAGTTTTTCAATCTAAGAAAAGAAATCACTATTTTTTTAAATAGTTCCTATAATAAACATTGTAAATAAATATATTGGTGTTTTTTATAACTTTTTGTTAAGTTCATTCTTTTAAAAGTTCTTCCAATGATTTAATGTGATAACCTTTGGATATTATGTAATTTAATATTATTTTTAATTCACTATTTAATGAACTATTTACGTCTAAGGAGATAATAGCTCCAGGTAGTAACTGCCTTTTTATATTCATGTATGGTTTATTTTTAATAATTATTTGAGGCATTATAGTTATAGAATTTTGAATGCTACAGATTTTTAAGGTGTTTTTGTTTGGCTTTTCGGTATAACAATAATTATATATTTGTGGTCCAATGTTAGTCAAAATTGTTTTTACCCAAACAAAGTCGCTATCTTCATAATTTAGGTTATTACTAAGGTTACCTATTATATGACCATTTTTAATTAATGTAATTATTTGATTATGATGTTTTTCTAAATATTTACTTTCTACAAAAAAAGTTCCTTTTAGATTTTGGCTATCTAATGTTTTTATAATATTGGTAATATTATCGTTACTTTTGACCATAAAAAGTAGGGCAACTTCCATTTTTGTATTGTTACCATTAATAACATATTTGTCTTTGTTTTTATCTAAAGTGTTTTCTACTTTTAGTGGCTTATAAACAAGTAATTTATCATCAAAATAACCAATTTTACTCATGGCTTCATAGCTTTTATCTACATCTACTTCTTTGCCGTTGATACCCGGAATAATTGTGTTATCTTTGATTATTGGTTCAATAGCATTTTCTTTATAGCCATCTTTTTTACTTTTAATTTCAGCTAGTAAAGTATCACTTAATTTAACTGTGGTATTTACTTTTTCTGTATAAACAAAACTACCTACCATGAGAGTTAAAATACCTATTATTTGAAAAAATTTTTTCATAATCTCACCTAAGAAATTATATGAATAATTTTATTCTTTATACACCTAAAGTACTTTCACAAATTGATATGCTTTTCATATTATACTATGAAGGGGGTAATCTAGATGAATGGACAGTTTTATAGCTATAATATAAATAGACAACCACCAAGACCTAATGGTCCACGTCCTGGAGGTCCTGGTCCAGGAAGACCACCTAGACCAAATCAAGGAGGATTTTTAGGGCCATTTATTTTAGGTGGAATTACTGGTGGACTTATTTCTCCATTATTTTGGGGTAATAACCGTCCTATATATTATCCTTATTATCCACCATATGGGCCTTATCCATTTTATCGATAGAAAAAACCTCGTTAGAGGTTTTTTTGAATATATTTTTGAGAAACTTCATTTAAGTCATTAATTAAAGATTGTATTTCTTCTTCAGTTTTTAATCTAGTACCGCTGGCAAACATATGCCCTCCACCACCATGTTTAGTTGCTACTTCATTAATAATTGGACCTCTTGATCTAATAGACACTCTGAATGAGCCTAACTCTTTATCTTCGGTGGCGGTTACCCAAACTAACATTTCATTTATATGATTAAAACTATTTATCATGTTTCCTGGTGTTGCGGCATCTACATTATATTCTTTTAAAGTTTCATCATGAATTATAAGATAACCTACTTTATCTTCGGTTATTTGATAATTCATTGACATATAACCTTGGAATTTTATGTCTTTATATGGTCTTAAATATAGCTCATCATATATTTTTGTAATATCTATATTGGTTTTCTTTAGCAGTAAACTTACTAGTGCAAAGGTTTTGGCATTAGTATAAGAAAACATAAATCTATTAGTATCAGCAATTAAACCTATATATAATTTCTCAGCGGATGATTTTGTTATTTTTAATTTGGTATTAAGAGCGAACTCTAAAACCATCTGTGAAGCACTTGATGATTTATCATCAATCCATTCTAATTCACACATAGTTTCTACATATGGATGATGATCTATTTTAATAGAATTTTTGATCTTTCTTGGATCTATTCCATCTACTCTTCTATGGTCAGGTGTGTCTGTTACTATTAATAAAGCTCTATCTAAATTTTCTGGTAATTTATCTAATTCTCCAATATATTTGAACTTAGCAGCTGGGGATCCAATAACATATACTTTTTTGTTTGGAAAATTATCTATAATTAGTTGTTTTAGTCCTAGTGAACTACCTAAGGCATCTGGATCTGGTCCAACATGTCTAGCAATTATAATAGTGTTGGCAAGTTTTATTTTTTTATAAATTTGTTTATATATATTTTGTTTAAATAGACTCATCAAAATCACTCTTTCTGTTTTAATTATAACATATTTTAAGTTTTTTAAAAACCACGTTTGTTTAAACGTGATTTTATAATCCTCTATCAGTGTATGAATAAGTTGTTCCTTCTAAATAATTTTCAATCCATGCACACCATGCCCAATCTGTATCATTTATTAATACATGTAATTGCAAATAATAATTTCCATTATATGAGCTAATATCTAATTTATTCGGTTTAAAAGTTGTAGATGTATAATTTTGTGTATTCCAACTGCTGATTCCAGTTGTAATTACATTTTTCCACTGTTTTATAATATCGTTTTGTTGTATAGGGGTTAAATTAGTATAACAATGTAAATTTGTAATCCAAAATTTATAATCAGTTAAATTATATTGCTCATTAGTGGTATATAGATTTCTAGAATCTCTAGCTTTATTTAATGTGTCAAACCGAGTTTGATTAGGATAATCATCTGGCACAAATAACTCCATTTTTACTACATCATAACCTGTGTTATGCCATTGTTGATAAGTTTTGTTTATGACTCCGCTACCTTCATTCCATATATAGTCATTCTTCTTCCAAGTAGGATAAACAGTTACTGGAGAGTTGCAAATACTCATATTAAATGTTTTTCCAGTTATTGTATGCGTGCTTCCATCTTCACATACTATAGTGGCTCCTTGATAAGTAAAATCACTATTTGCTGTACTTGTTATATTTACATCTTCTTTTAATAACGCTGTTTGCTTATCTAAGGTGATACTT
>CALVID010000028.1 GCA_944329355.1 uncultured Bacilli bacterium | reverse complement strand
TTACTAAATATGTGGAAATCTTTGGTTATGGCATAAATTACTGGTAAGATGATGATAATTATTATCATAAATTTTGGAGTTTTATAAAGATACTGGGAATCTATGAAGTTTGTTACTATCCAAAGACTACAAAGAGCAAAGATAAAAGTTCCTGCAATTAGGATAATATTTAAAAAGGTACCTAATTTTCCCATTTCTTTATTTACTGTTAAAATGCTTTTATCTGGATATTTATTTTTTAAATAAGTGTATAGGATAAATGGAATTATACCTATGATAATCCCTAAAAGTATGCTTATCCAGGAATCTTGATGAGCTTTATTTAAAAGGAGTTCAGCGGTTATTTCAATGAATGTGGCTCTAGTTAAAAACCATATTAAGGTATTATATTCTAAGGAACTTATTTTTTTCATGATTTATCCTCCTTTATGGTTTTAACTAAAGAACCTGTTTGATTTATTTTTAGGTTGGTTTCTATTTTGATATTTAGGTGTGGAAAGTATTGGTTATTCCAATTTTTTTCTAGTTTTTCCCATTTTTTAGGATTATTTTTATATATTTGATTGCCAAAGCCGAAGATGTCAGCTTTATATTCAGTTTGAATTTTTTTTATTACTTTTAATAAATCATTTTTTAACTGTTTACTCCAAGCTTTTTCTATTTTATTTATTTCTTTATAATTTTGAATATCTATTTTATTATTTATGTGATAGATATCGCCTAAGCCTGATATTTTAATGGTAACGTTTTTTTCATCTTTAATTTCTATTTTTGATTTTAGTTTACTAGATTCGATACTTATATCTTCATTTTGGTATTTAACATTATAATTTATTTCTTTAGCATCATTTTTTATAATATTAATCATACTACTTTCTTTTTCAGTGGAAAATCCTTTAAGTTTATCTTGTTTAAAGATAGCTAGGGGGCCTAAAACTAAGTATGATTCTGGCTCAGTTGTTTCTAAGTTTTTTTCATTACTACCTTTTTTTACATTTCCTTTAATACTTACAGATGGTAAGACTGGGTCGTAACCTTTTTCTAAGATTTGACTTATAAAATTACTATAAGTAACTGATGTAGCAATTGATTTTGATTCGGCGTTTGATTCTATTAAGGTAGCAATGCTTTGAGATGGAAATGATTCTAAAGGAGATACTATTTTTAAGATGTTTTTCGCACTGGTATCTTTAGCTTGCAGAAGGTAGAATTTTTTTCTTGTTTCAGGATTTCTTAAAAGCCAGTCAGCTATATTTAAAAATCCTTCTTTACTTATATCTTCGGATATTATAACTACGTTGATATGGCCTAAATATATTTGTTTAGGGATAATTTGTTCTACTTCTTTTGATGCTTCAGCAATTGTTTTTCCTTTACCTACATAGACAGTTGTTTTAGCTTCTCCTTCTTTGGATGAGGTGCCTTCTTTAGGTGAATTAGCAATCAAAAAACTTAGTTCATAGTTATCATCTTTTTTATCAAAACCTACGGCAGTAACTATTGATAATTCATTTAATTCTTTATAACCTGCACATCCTGTTAGACTTAAGGTTATAAATATAATTAATAAGATATATTTTTTCATTGGCTCCTCCTTTGTCTATGGGGATTTAAGTTACTTATATAATTCGGTCTTTCTATTTGTTTGGTTTCTGGGGCTCTATATATGGCATCATTTTGAGCTTTTTTATTGAATGGAGCAAATGGAGATAAGAAACTTGTTTGAAGATTTTCTAGGGAAGCTAGTTTTATTAACCAAATTATTGTAAATGATAGGATTCCGATTATTCCTAGTAAACTTGCAGCTAATATGAATATAAATCTCCATGTTCTAATGCCATTCATAAAGTCAATATCGGTAAATATTAGGCTACAAATGGATGTGAAGGCAACAACAATAACGGTTATTGGAGAGACAATACCTGCATCAACGGCAGCTTGTCCTAGGACTAAGGCACCAACTATACTCATGGCTGCTGACATGCTATTGGGACTTCTGATATCACTTTCTCTTAGTATTTCAAATATGGCTGTTAGTAATATGATTTCAAATGATGTTGGGAAGGGGACTCCTTCTCTTTGAATAGCTAAGGAGATTAGTAATTTATCTGGGATGGTATTTTGGTCATATGTTGTTATAGCAATATAAATAGCTGGGGTAAATACAGTTATGATTAAGGCTATTATTCTTAAGACTCTTGTGAAAGTGATATTTGATGATTTTTGATATTCATCTTCTGAGGTGTGGAGGTAGTCGATAAAAACGGTTGGTAAGATAAGGGTAAATGGACAGTTTTCAACAAAGATAACTATTTTTCCTTCTAATAAAGCTTGGGATACAACATCAGGTCTTTCAGTACTATGGATTTGTGGAAAAATGGATTTGTTTTCTATTAGATAATCTCTTAAGTTACCACTATCTAAAATGCCATCTATGTCTATTTTATTTAGTCTATTTTTTATTTGGTTTAATTTTTGTTTGTCGGTTATACCATTTATATAGGCAATGGATATTCTGGTTTGGGTTTTTCTACCTAATTTTAATTCATCAAACCAAAGGTTTGAATCTTTTATTCTCTTTCTGATTAACCCTAAGTTTTTAGAATGACTTTCAGTAAAGCTATCTTTAGAGCCTCTTAAAATAGGTTCGCTTGTCGATTCAGTTACACCTCTATCTAAGTTAGCTCTTGTTTCCATGACAATAGCTTCATCAGAGTTATCGGTTACAATGATGGTAAAACCACTTGATAAGAAGTAGGGGAACTGTTTATAGTCATTTATTGTGAATAATTGGCTATTGAAAAGATTATTTTTTAAGTTATCAAATATATTTTGGAAAAGGTTGTTATTTGAACTGGAGTATAATGTTCCTTTGATTATAAAATCACTGATGGTACTGGCTTGAGAAGATGATTCTAGGAAGATTATTCCAACGTTTGTACCTTTGATGTTTATTATTCTGGTGTTGACATCTGGACTGTTTCCATATAATTTTTTGGTTTTTTCTAATACTTTTTTAGCGTTTTTTTCGATTTTTTCCATAATATCCCTTACTTTCTTTTTTTATTATGGACAAAAACTAATAAAATATAAGAAAAGGATTTGAATTAATATAAAATGTTTTTGTTATAAATATGGTAGTGTGTTATAATTTGATAAAGAATTAAAGAAAGGAAATTTTTATGGATGAAGTGTTTGTAGAGTGCGAAAAATTAGACCATTTTGGCAGAGGTTTATGTCATGTTTCAGGTAAGATAATGTTTGTTCCTAATTTACTTCCTTTGGAAAAAGCTTTGGTTAGAGTTATTTCTGATAAGAGAAAATATATGATTGGTGAAGTAGTTAGATTAGTTAAGAAATCAGATGATAGGATAGAGCCTAAATGTGGTTTGGTTAACTGTGGGTGTGCGATTAAGGCAATGAATTATGATAAGACTTTGGAATTTAAAAAAAATAAGGTTACAGAAATTTTAAAAAAATATAGTGGTTTAGATGGTGTTATTAAAGAAATTATTCCTAGTGAAAATGTTTATTTTTATAGAAATAAAATTACTTTGAAAGTTAAAGATGGGAAAATAGGTTATTTTAAAAATGGTTCAAATGAATTAATAGAAGTAAAAAAATGTTTTTTGGTTAGTGAAAAGATAAATAAAATTATTGGTGTTTTAAATGAATTAGATTTAAGTAAAGTTAAAGAGATTGTAATTAAAGATTTTGATGAGGTAATGATTATTATTGATGGGATTATGGATATAGAATTACTTAAGGAGTGTGCTGGGTCTATTTACATGGAAGGTAAGCTTGTTTATGGGAAAGAATTTATTATAGCTAAATTAGGTAAATTTAAATTTTATGTATCTAAAGATGCTTTTTTTCAAGTTAATTTAGAGGTGGCTTTGAAGCTTTATAACAAAGTTTTAGAGTATTTAGGTAAGTCTAATAGTGTTTTAGATTTATACTGTGGGACTGGAACGATTAGTATATTTTTAAGTAAATATTTTGAAAGTGTTATTGGGGTAGAGATTAATGAAGAAGCTATTAAATGTGCGAATTTAAATAAGGATTTGAATGGTATAAATAATGTTAGATTTATATGTGGTGATGTAAGTAAAGAAATACATTATTTAAAAGTTCAAGTTGATAGTATTGTAGTGGACCCTCCAAGAAGTGGATTAACTAAAAGTGGTATAGAGGATATTTTAAAGATTAGTCCTAAAAAGATGGTTTATGTTTCTTGTGACCCTATGACTTTAGCTAGGGATTTAAGGTTACTTTCATCTGATTATGAGGTAAAAGAGGTTACTTTGTTTGATATGTTTCCTTGGACTTATCATGTGGAAAGTGTAGTTTTATGCGTTAAAAAATAAGAGTAAACTAACAGTAGAGTTAAAATTAATAATTTTGTGATATGATTAGTTTGAGGGGATGATTATGGATAATAAAATTGGCAAATTGATTACAAAGTTTAGGAAAGAAAAAGGTTTAACACAAAAGGAACTTGGAGATAAACTTTTTGTAACTGATAAAGCAGTGAGTAAATGGGAAAGAGGACTTAGTTTGCCTGATATTACTTTATTTGAAAAACTAGCGAAAGAACTTGATACGGATATTTATAGTTTAATTGGAATTAAAAAAAATAATAAGGATGATGTTTTAAAGGTTATTGAAGAAGAAAAGATTAAGCTGAAAAAACAGTTTAGAAATAGGTTAATTATAATTTTTGTATTTGTTTTAGTTATTGTGCTTGTATTTTTATTTAAAATGCTTTCTTTTGGATATGTTACCAAACATTTTAGATATAGTAATAAATTAATAAATTTAGGAGTTCCGAAGTTTTCGTTTTTAATGCAGAATAAGGAAAATAATTATTCATTTAAAAGTTTTAGGGGCAAAGAGGTTTTAAAAAATGAAGTTAAAGATTTTTTAAATACTTTAGAGTTTATGACTTGTAATGATACCGTTTATTATTATGATAAAAGTTCTGATGTAACAATTATTGATTATGATGTTATCAGTAATTTATTTTATTCAACTATTTCTTATTCGGTTAGGAGTGGTAATTATTGTGATAGGTTTAAAGTAATAGAATATGGAGATATTTTAGGTGGTTTAAATAAGCGTAGATATACTGATAATGATAATATTTATATAGAGTTTATTCCATCTTATATAGAAAATTCATTTGTATCTCATTTAATTATAGTGGATAAAAATACTGATGAAGTTTTAGAAGATTCTAGTGGAACTTTTGAAATAAAGGGTAATGAATTAATTTATTTTAGAGAAAAAATAAATAAAGAAAGTATTGATGTTCCTAACAAATCAGTTTTTAAAATTAAGGATAAGAAACTTATTTTAGAGGATAACTATTTATATGATTATATAGATGTGGTAGTTTTGTGAGGTGCTTATGAAATTTATTAATAAAGTTAAAGATAATTTGTTTGTTTATAATTTTTTATTACTTTTAGTATTTTTAGTTGTTTCATTTGTTTTATATTTATTTAATCTTAGATTTAGGTTATGGTTTATAATTTTAATAATAGTTATTTTTCTAATTTGTTTTATAGTTTCTTTAGTTCAAACTTTTCTTAAAGAAAATAAGGTTATTAAAATAGTTGGGTTGAGTTTAGTCTCTATTTTAGTAATTTGTATTTTTTGTTTTTACGATTTTTGGTTATTACTTTTTGGATGGATTTTAACTCCTGAATATGTTACAGAAGTGGATGGCAAAAAATATGTGGGGTGCGTTAAGTGGTATTTAGATGAAACAGATGTTTCTTATTATGATTATTATGGGTTATTGGTAGGAACTAATGAGAAAATTAGAGGAAATTTTGGTAGTGGAAATTTTAATCCATTTAAAGATACTGATAAAATAAATAATGTTCATTATACTTTTTTTGATAAAGATGGTAAGGTTATTTATGAAAAAGTAGAGGCTTATAAAAAGGATAAAGATGGAAATATAAATATTAAAAATGAACAAGATATAAATTCAGATGTTTATATTAAAGAGGAAGATAGTATTCTCTATGAAGCTAAGTTTGGTAAAACTGTTATTAGGGTTAAAAAAACAAGTAATGTGTTAGGTCAGCGAATGACAGTAGGTATTTATAAAAGTTTTGATGGTAAAGATTTTAAATTAGTTACTAATGATGATATTATTGTCAGTTTAGAAGCTAAATTTATATTTTTAGATGTAGATACAGGATTTATTATTTCTACTGGAAATATATGGCTTAATAAAGATAGTAAGGATTTATATGTTACTAATGATGGTGGTAAAACTTTTAAAACAGCTAATTTTGATTATAAAAATGATAATATAGAATATATGGAGATTGTTGACTATCCTTATTTTGAAAATGAAATATTAAATTTAACTTGTGAGATTTATAGTGTTAATGATAAAAAAACAGGTTACGAAAATAAAAAACTACATTTTGTAAGTAAAGATGGAGTTAATTGGAAATTAAAATAGGAAAATAAATTATCATTTTTTATATTTTATTTTCTTACAGGAAAACAAAATTGCCATTTGTAAGTGATGTGTGATATATTATTGTTAGGTGATTTTTATGATTATAAGGGAAAAATATTTATCTAAAATAAGGGAATTTTATGATTCTAATTTAATTAAAATTATTACGGGAATTAGAAGATGCGGAAAATCTGTCCTTTTGAGGCAGATAATAGATGAGTTAGTTAATAATGGAATAGATGAAAAGCATATTATATATATAAATTTTGAAGATATTGAATATTCTTGTATTGATAATTATTTAGAGCTTAATAAGTATGTTAAATCTAAAATTATTGATAGTGAAAAATATTATTTATTTTTTGATGAAATACAAATGGTGGAAAAATGGGAAAAGACTATTAATTCTTTTAAAGCTACTTTAAATGTTTCTGTTTTTGTAACAGGATCTAACTCTAAATTGTTATCTAGTGAACTGGCTACTTTATTATCTGGCCGATATGTGTCATTTAGAATTCAGCCGTTTGCTTTTAGTGAGGTTATTAAATTAAAAAAATTAACTGACATAAGAGATATTGAAGAGGCTTTTGATGATTATTTACTTTGGGGTGGACTTCCACAAAGATTTGAACTTAAATCTAAAGATAGCATGAAGACTTATTTGACTGATGTTTTTGATGCGATTGTTTTAAAAGATATTGTTAAAAGACATAATATTAAAAACGTTACTTTGTTTCAAAGAATTATGGAATATTTAATTACAAATCCTAGTCAAACATTTTCACCATCTAAAATGCTTGAGGAATTTGAAAGAGCAAAAATACCTATTTCTACTAAAACAGTCTATGAATGTTTGGATTATGCGGAAGAGACTCTTTTAATGAATAAAGTTCATGTTTATGATATTAGAGGTAAGAAGATTTTATCTAGAAATGATAAGTATTATTTGACTGATTTAGGTTTAGGACAAATACTAAATGTTAATAAAAAAACTCAGTATGGAGCTTATTTAGAAAATGTTGTTTATAATGAATTAATTTATAGGGGATATAATGTAAGTATTGGTAATAATAATGGCAAAGAAATTGATTTTGTAGCAACAAAGCATAATGTTTTAGAATATTATCAAGTTGCTTATTCACTTCAAAATGAAGATACTGAAAAAAGAGAGTTTGAAGCTTATAAAAATATAGATGATAATTATCCAAAATATGTAATTTCTATAGATAAATTAGATTATTCTCAAAATGGTATTATTCATAAGAACGTGATAGATTGGTTACTGGAGGAATAAATGTATAAAATATTAGATAATAAAATTGTTTATATGTTAGATGATAAAATTAAAGGAGAGGTTTGTTTTAAAATAAGAAATAATCAAGCTAATATTTATCACACATATGTAGATGAAGATTTAAGGGGTAAAGGTGTTGCTTCTGAATTGATGAAAAGGGTATTTGATTATTTAGAAGCAAATAATTATCAAGTGGAGTGTTCCTGTTCTTATGCGAAAAACTGGGCTTTAAAGCATGGTAAAGGTATTATAAATTCATAAGTTTTTAACTTATGGATTTTATTTTGGGAATTTTTGGTATAATGGTTATAAGTAGTTAGAAGGTAGATTTAATGAAACAAATAGTAAATAGTGTTTTGGGGTTTGCTATTGGGGATGCTATGGGTGTACCAGTAGAGTTCAAAAAAAGAGAAGAGTTGATTGAAAATCCAATTGTTAATATGGAAGGATATGGAACTTATGATGTTTCTTCAGGTGTATGGTCAGATGACACATCAATGGTTTTAGCAACTATAGATTCTTTGATTAGTCTTCATGAAATTAATTATGAGGATATAATGAAAAGATTTTGTGATTGGATAAATGAGGCTAAATATACAGCTACAGGTGTAGTGTTTGATATAGGGATTAATACTAAAGAAAGTATTTTGAAATATTATATGAATAAGGTTGATCCAATTAAATGTGGAGGAGCTTCGATTAATAATAATGGTAATGGAGCTTTAATGAGAATGCTTCCGATTGCTTTATATACTTATTATGAAGATATTGTTGATGATAGATTGCTTGATATTGTAAAAAAAGTCTCATCTCTTACACATGGTCATGAATATAGTATTATGGGATCATATATATTTGTGAAATATGTGCATTTTATTTTGGCAGGTTATAATAAATTTAAAGCTTATGAAAAGGTAAAAGAATTAAATTATTATAAGTTTAGTGAAAATGCTAGAAGAGCGTATAAACGTTTTTTGACAACTGATATTTATAAATTGGATTTAGATTATATTAAATCTAGTAGTTATGTGGTTGATACTTTAGAAGCTGTTATTTGGACGTTTTTAAATACTAATTCATTTGTAGAAAGTATTATAGGTGCTATAAACTTAGGAGATGATACTGATACTATCGGGGCTTTAGTTGGGGCTTTGTCTGGAATGGTTTATGGCATTAATGAAAAATGGTTGAATGAAATTAAAAATAAAGAGGAATTAATTTCTTTGGCTTATCGTTTTGACGAGGAATTAAGGCTTAATATTTTAAAGTTTGATGAGATTATTGATGATAGATATGGTATTACCGTGGGATATAAAGATGTTCTTTTTGTTAAAACAGAATTGAATGGTTCTATTTATGGAAGTCAAAATAGATATTTAAAAATGGCTAAGAGGATTAATTTTAAATATGGATTAACTGTTATTATTGCTAGTAATTTAACGGATATGACGTTAGAGAATGATTTTAATATTTTAAATCAGTATTTGAATGGTAAGAAGATATATTTTATGGGTGTAGCTAATGGTGGATCTTTAGCTATTCAAAATGAAAAGGTTAGTATGATGATAGATAAGATGTTACTTATTAATTTACCGCTTATGATTAATTTACATAAAACTAAAGATGGGATAAAAAATTATAAAGGGAAGCTTACTTGTGTCTTTGGAAGTAAAGATCCATCTTTTAATTACTTGCCTTTAATTCAAGATTTTAGAAATGTTAATATTGTTGTAATTCCTAATCAAGATCATAATTTTACTAATGGTGATGAGTTTTTATATTTACCGGACAAATATTTGTTAACGGATTTAAAGGAGATAAGTCAATGAAAGTATTAACTATTAAGCAACCTTATGCTTCTTTGATAGCGGTTGGTGTAAAGAAGTATGAGTTTAGAACTTGGAAAACGAATTATCGTGGTGAGATATTAATTCATGCGGGTAAAAGTGTGGATAAAAGGGCATTAGAAGAGTTTAAATTTTATAATGTGGATTGTCCTTTAGGATGTATAATTGCGAAAGGAATAATAAGTGATGTTATTGAAGTTAATGATGCATTTAGAAAACAATTAGAAAAAGAAAACAGTTTGATATATAATCATATTATTCAAGATAAGTCTTTTAAGGGATATGCTTTTAAAATAGATAACATTCATTTGATAGAACCAATTTATATAAATGGCAAGCTTGGTTTATGGAATTATGGAAAATGAGGTTTAAAAATTAGAGGGTTGACAAAGTGATTTGTTTGTGATAAAGTGTTTAAACAAGTGAAAACGAGGACCAAGAGGAGTAAATTATTTACTGTTTAAAGCGAATTTGGGTTGATGGGAGCCAAAGAAATAAGTGATAATTGAAAAGAACTTGCGAGCGACTTTTGGAAATGCTTATGGCAAAGTATATTAGTTCGGGTAATTCCGTTACAAATTCGAGGTGGTTATGTTATTTTACATGACAATTAGGGTGGTACCGCGTTTTTAGACGTCTCTATATTTTTAGAGGCGTCTTTAATTTTATATAAGGAGATGGTTATTATGAAAATTGTTTTAGCTTATTCAGGAGGTTTGGATACTTCTGTTATGATTCCTTGGCTTAAGGAAAATTATCATGGATGTGAAGTTATTGCTTATTCTGCAAATGTTGGTCAAGGAGATTTTGAATTAGAAGGTATAGAAGAAAAGGCTATAGCATCTGGTGCTAGTAAGATATACGTTGAAGATATACAAGAGGAGTTAGTTAATGATTATATTGCACCATTTATTAAAGCTGGAGCAACTTATGAGAATAGTTATTTGTTAGGGACAGCTTTTAGTCGTCCATTAATTGCTAAAAAATTAGTTGAGGTGGCTCATAAAGAAGGGGCACAGGCTATATGTCATGGTTGTACTGGTAAAGGGAATGATCAAATTCGTTTTGAAATGGGAATTAAACATTTTGATCCGGATATGGAAGTTATTGTCCCTTGGCGTGTATGGGAGATTACTGGTCGTGAAGAGGCTTATGAGTATGCAATGAAGCACAATATTTCACTTAAATTCACTAAAGAAAGTAGTTATTCAAAAGATAAAAATATTTTTCATCTTTCTCATGAGGGATTGGATTTAGAAGATCCTGCGAATGCTCCAAAGTATGATGAGATTTTAGAGATGGGAGTTACTCCAGAAAAGGCACCTGATGAACCAACTATGATAAATATTGGATTTTTTGAAGGCTTACCAACTAGTATTGATGAAGAGCAAATGAGTTTACTTGAAATAATAAAAAAATTAAATACTGTGGGTGGAGAAAATGGAATTGGTATTTTGGATATGGTTGAAAATAGACTTGTTGGTATGAAATCACGTGGAGTTTATGAGACACCGGGTGGTACGATTATTCATAAAGCTCATGAATTACTTGAGTCTATTTGTTTAGATAAAGATTTATTACATGAAAAACAACATATGGCACTTAAAATAGGTGAATTACTTTATAATGCTAAATTTTATAGTCCACTTATGGATTCTTATTTAGCGTTTACTGAAAAGGCTTCAGAAAATGTTAGTGGTAATGTAAAATTAAAGTTATATAAAGGCAATATTATATGTATGGGAATTGAGAGTCCAAACAGTTTACATTCTTTAGGCATTTCTTCTTTTGAAAATAATGGCGATTATGATCAATATGATGCTAAAGGTTTTGTAAACATTTATAGTTTGTCAAATAGAATTATGGCAAAGAAATTAGGAGGTAAGTAGTAATATGGTAATGTGGGCTGGGAGATTTAAAAAAGATATTGATAAAAGAACTAATGATTTTAATTCTTCAATTAGTTTTGATCAAAGACTTTATAAGCAAGATATTAATGGGAGTATAGCTCATGCTACAATGCTTGGCAAATGTGGTATTATAGCTGAAAATGAAAGCAAGAAGATTATTGCTGGATTGAAACAAATTTTAGAAGATTTAGAAACTGGCAAATTAGATTTTGATGATAATGCAGAAGATATTCATATGTTTGTCGAGGAAGAGCTTACTAAAAGAATTGGTGATTCTGGTAAAAGATTGCATACTGCACGTAGTCGTAATGATCAAGTGGCTTTGGATTTAAGACTTTATATGAGGGACGAGATAGATGTAGTTATTGGTTTACTTAAAGAACTCATTATAGAATTTATTAATCAAGCTGATAAACATTATGATACTATTATGCCAGGATATACGCATTTACAACGAGCACAACCTATTACTTTATCACATTATTTTATGGCTTATGTTGAGATGTTTAAAAGAGATATTTTAAGATTAAAAGATGCTGTTAAAAGAATGAATATTAATCCTTTAGGCAGTTGCGCACTTGCAGGAACAACATATAATATAGATAGATATATGACTAGTGAATTATTAGGTTTTGATGAGCCTTGTTTAAATAGTTTAGATGGAGTTTCTGATAGGGATTATGTTATTGAAGTAGCTTCAGCTTTATCTATTATTATGATGCATTTATCTAGAATTAGTGAAGAATTTGTGCTTTGGAGTAGTCATGAATTTAAGTTTATTGAATTGGATGATGCTTTTTCAACAGGTTCTTCTATTATGCCACAAAAAAAGAATCCCGATATTACTGAACTTATCAGAGGAAAATGTGGGAGAGTATATGGAGATTTAATTTCTATTTTAACAATGATGAAGGCTTTGCCACTAGCTTATGACAAAGATATGCAGGAAGATAAAGAGGCAATTTTTGATGCTTTGGATAATGTGAAAATGTGTCTTTATACTTTTATTCCAATGTTTGCTAGTACTACTTTTTTGAAGGAAAATATGCTGCAGGCTTCTAAAAAAGGCTTTATTAATGCGACTGATGCGGCTGATTATTTAGTTAAAAAAGGGTTACCTTTTAGGGAGGCTTATAAAATCGTCGGTTCAGTTGTAGCTTATGCAATTGATAACAATAAAACTTTGGATATACTTACAATACAAGAGTATAAGAAATTTTCAGAATTGTTTGAAGAGGATATTTATCAATATATTGATTTGAAAAAAGCTGTTGGTGATAGAAATGTTATTGGTGGTCCAGCTCCTTTAACTGTAAAACAACATATAGAAAAAATAAAACAATTTTTAGCTAATGAATGTTAAAAAGGAATTATTTTTTCTTTTTTTCTATAAAATTTTGACTTTTGTGTTTTAAAATGATAAGATTGATTTTCAAAAGGAGGAATATTTACGAAATATATAGATGAAAATAATTTTAATAAAAAGCAATTAGTAGAAATAAAAAAAGCTAAAAAACATGGTTTATCTAAAAAAGAAATTATGGTTTTTGCTAAACCTAGTCTTGATAATTTTTCTATGAAATTAATTAGAAAAATTTTAGAAAATGATGGTTCTTATAAGAAAGCTTGTTTATTGGCAAATGAAAATTTGGATTTTTATCAAAGAATAGAAATAATTAAGGCTTTTACAAAAAATATACCTTTTAAAACGATAAAGTTATATGCGAATGGTGATTTTGATTTTAATCAATTAAAAGAAATATTTTTAGGATTTGAACATGGTTTATCTTTGGAAGAGGTTGGGAAGTATGCTATTGCAGATTTTTATTATTATGAAATGTGGTTGATGAGGCTTGGGTATGAACAGGGATTTGATGAGGATAAAATTTTACTTTATACGAACAGAATTTTTTCTCAGAGACAAATGTATCAGATATATAAAGGCGTGAAGCACGAATTGAGTTTAGAACAGTTAAAATTTTTGGCAAAACCTTATTTTGATGATAAACAAATGCTTATTATTAGGCTTTGTTTAGAAAACGGTTATAGTATTAATGATATCGATTTAGATAAATTAAAAGAAAAAGACAAGTTGGATGAAGG
>CALVID010000027.1 GCA_944329355.1 uncultured Bacilli bacterium | reverse complement strand
TGTAGAGTTACAATTGATGTGAGACCAATAAACTAGAAAAAAAGCAATAAGTCGTATAAAATATTAATTGAACAAAAAAATTATACGAAAGGACTTATTGCTTATGACAATTATATCACAAACTCAAAGATATATTCCACATGAATTAAAAACAAAATATTATGCTGTTAAATTATATAGAAATGGTTATCCTGTATCCTTTGTATGCAGAAGATATAAAATATCTAAAGCCTCTCTTATGCGTTGGAATAAAAAATTTGATGGTTCTAAAGAATCTTTAATTGATAAATCACATAGACCACTTACGCCTCACCCTAATTCTCATACTGAAGAAGAAATCAAATGGATTAAAAATTATTTAAGAAGAAATCCTAATATTTCATTATGTGAATTATATGGTAAACTTCGAGTAGAAAAAGGTTACTCTAGACACGCTACTTCACTTTTTAGATTTATGAGAAAAATGGGAATATATGTAAACAAAGAGAAAAAGGAGAAATATAAACCAAAACACTATGACACTCCTAAAAACATTGGGATTAAATGGCAAATGGATGTTAAATATGTTCCTAAAGAATGTTATACTGGCAAAGATAAAGAAAAATTTTATCAATATACTATGATTGATGAAGCGTCACGTGAAAGATTTATTTATCCTTATAAAGAACAATCTTCTTATTCAACAGTAGATTTTGTAAAAAGAGCTATTGTTTACTTTAATTATAGACCTCAAATAATTCAAACTGATAACGGCAGTGAATTTACTCATACCAAAAAGACTGATAGAGTTCACCCTTTAGATGTATTACTAAATAAATTAAATATTAAACATCAATTAATTAGACCTAGAACTCCTAGACATAATGGCAAAGTCGAACGTAGTCACAGAAATGATCAAAACAGATTTTATAATTTTTTGAAATTTTATTCTTACGCAGATTTATTGAAACAAATGAAAGCTTATTTAAAACGTTCTAACAATATTCCTATGCAAGTATTAGGTTGGATTTCTCCTATTCAAAAAAGAAATATTTTAAAAGAAGCATGTACTAACGCACTGCTCCCTAATTGATATTTTTTTACGACTTTTTGGTCTCACATCATTGACAACTACACAAACATAGACCCCTTAAAAAGAATCTATGTTAATAACTGCACGTTTTTCGTGATTTAAATAACTACTAGCTTGAACGATTGTTCTAATAGCAGAAGCAATCATACCTTTTTTTCCAATTACTCTGCCCATATCATCATTACTAACCAGTACCTCAATTGTAATTTTATCTTCATCATCAAACATTTTTACTGATACCATATCTGGATTTGTAACTAAATTCTTAACTAAAAACTCTGTTAAACTACCTAAATCCATAATTATTTGCTTTCTTTTGAATATTTCATTTCATGGAATTTTTTATTAATTCCTTTTTTATTAAACAAACTTTTTACTGTATCAGTAGGAATAGCACCATTTTTTAACCATTTTAAAGCCACATCTTCTTTAATGTTGATTTCAGCAGGTTCAGCTACGGGATTATAAGTACCAACAAGTTCAATATACTTACCATCTCTTTTTACTCTAGAATCTGTAGCTACAATACGATAAAACGGTTTTCTTTTAGCACCCATTCTTAAAAGTCTTAATTTTACTGCCATAATATCCCTCCATTTCTGTAAAGAATTTTATCATAAAACCTAAATGATGTCAACCTTTTTTTGTTAACACCTTTAATAACTATTCATTCAATAACTTAAAATTAATATAATCATTAATATCAACCATAAATCCTTTAGGAACGAAAGTTATAGGTAAAAATAAACTTCGTCTATCCATTACAGACACAACCTCACAATTTTTCATATTATATCCAATATATTCACCTGTCAAATGATAATAAATATAATGATTAACTGTACCATGAGCAAACACTAAAATATAATCATATTTGTTAGCCAAAGCTAATCTTTGAATTTCTAAAGAAATATTTCTAACTCTAACCTTAACATCATTTCTACTCTCTCCACCAGTATATACTGCATTATCTAAATCTTTTTTTGCATCTTCAAAATATTTTTTACTCTCAGGATACATTCTCAAAACCTCATCAATCGTATGAGCATAATGAACTCCAGAATTAAACTCTTTTAAAGCGTTTGATACTTTAATTTCATAATCGTTATCCATTTCCGATAAAACATATTTCAAAGTCTCCTGAACTCTCAAATAAGGACTAGCAATAATCAAAATTTTACCAGTCAATTTGTTTAAAAATTTTCCTAATTCCTTAGCCTGTTTCACACCATAATTTTTTTCAATTGGCATATCCTTATCTTTTGCAATTTTCCAAAGACCCTCTTGATTATTATAACTCGCATTATTTGCCGGTGTAAAAGCATGCCTAATTAAATATATATTTGTCATTGTACCACCAAAAATATTATATCAAAAAAGTGCGAAATATGCGCACTATTCTAAATAATCTTCCGACACTTCTTCATCAATTTTCTTTAAAGTATCCTCATCTACATCATCAGTTATTTCATCCCAAGGCTCTTCATCATCCTCCACAGCTATTTTCACTTTCGTCTCTCCAACAATCTCTACCCCTAGTTCTTTTTCAATATTAAATGATATAACATTGTTATCTTGAATATTGACCCCCGAACATGTTGGCTGTTTTAAAGATCTCACAATAATATCAGTATCACCAGATAAATCGGCATTTTCTCTAATTCTTACATTAAATAAATCGTTATATTCAATTTTCTTGTTAATAACTGCCGTTTTACTATCATTATCATATGAATACCAAATATTTATATCAAATGACCCATCAACACCAATCTTATCACCTGATTTATAACCCTTAAAATTATGATTAATTACCCAACATCCCAAAACAGTAGTCGGTTTATTATCCGCATTTATAGTATAACTGTTTTTAAAATGTTTTTTGCCCTTACCAATAATTGCCTTGGTTACTATTTCTTTATATGATGCCACTTTATCACCCCTCACTTTAAGATATGCATTTACAAGATAAAAGTGTACAAAAAAAAGAAGATTTAAATAATCTCCTTAATTAATGGTAAAAATTGTCCCAAATTAGGTGTACCTAAAATTTTTGCATAAATAGATAACCTTTCTAGTTCTGTCAATTTACTCATTTCAGCACTATTACTAACATCAACATCTTGAAAACTATCAGCTTTCTTACTAGTATATTTTAAATCAACATTACTTTCTAATAAAAGTTTACCATTTTTAGTTTGCTTCAAATATAAATCATATACATATTTATTTTTATTATCGTTTACTGAAAAAGAAAAATCTCCAGTAGTCAAAATACCATCATTTGTATTTGAAATAGTAAAACTAAATTGATTATCTTTTTTTCCAGTAACAACAATGTTTCCAAGTTTACTAACAGTTTCCGCTTTAATAAATTCATTAGTTTTATTATCTATATAAAGTAAGATTTCTAACTTTTCATGTTTTTTCAATTCTTCTTTTAATTTAGATAAATAATTTTCTAAAGAATTTTTCACATCACTAGTTTTAACTCCTTTTAACTTACTAACAACCGTTAAAAGTTCATCATTCGCCTTAAGTGTATTAATAAATGTTTCTGCTACTCTATTTCTATTTTTACTATCAATCACCAAACCTATTTTATAACCCTTAATTATCTTCCCATCTATATCCACATCTTGCTTTTTTCCATATATCTTCTCATCTGCCACAATCTTATCAATAGCTTGATTTAAACCTTTTAAGATAACTTTTATATCATTTCCATCACCAAAATAACTTAACTTATTAGAAGATAATTTAATATAATTATCAGCCACATTTGGTGAATAAATATAAGTATCATTTCCATCACCATATATATTAGCACTTATAAAATCCTCGCCATCATATGTTGTTTTTAAATTTATATAACTTCGATCACCTGCATTATCTTTAATATAATCAGCATCAAAATCTACCTTACTCATATTTTCATAAAGAGACATATTTTCATCATTGCTTTTAATACTATAATCCAAACTAATATTACCATCAGTAATATCATAAACATTGTCATTTATATTACTTTCTAAAAAATCAAATAAACCATCTACAGTTTGAGTAAATAAAGTTTTTGGATTATTTTTAAAAAACATCAAACCAAGCATAATTGCAATTACTAAAATTAAACATATAGCAATTAACCAGGGTAATTTTGACATTTTTGCCTTAGTACTATTTTTAACAATATCTGTGTAATTAACATCAAATTGTTCAGAACTAGCATCCTCATCCATCAAAGAATCATCTAAAACATCATTAGTCCTATCTTCAACCCTTTTTACAAAATCTTTTAACTTTTCTCTAGCATTTTCGGTATTCTTCATACACTTATCTCCTACTCTTTACAACAATAATACCAAAATAATAGATTTTTTTCAATAGAAAAAAATAGCCTAAGCTATTTCTCCATCCATACTCCAAGTTTTTACATCATTTATTTTAACTAACACAATTTGACCTAACATCTCTTTAGGAGCTTTTACATTCACAAGTTTCATTGTATCTGTATAACCTGCAAGCATGCTTCCATTTTTCTCACTGACATTCTCTAACAAAACAGGAACAACTTTACCTAAATACTTTAAATTAGCCTCATAAGCATATTTATTTACTAATTCATTTAACCTATGTAATCTATCTTCTTTAACCTTTAAAGAAATATCATCTTTCATTTTAGCCGCCGGAGTTCCTTCTCTAGGTGAAAAAATAAAAGTAAAAGCTGAATCATATTTACATTTATCCACAATTTCTAAAGTATCTTTAAAATCTTCCTCAGTTTCTCCTGGAAAACCGACAATAATATCTGTTGTAATCGCTACATTAGGAACCGTTTTCTTAATTTTATCAAATAAATTCAAATAAGATTCTTTAGTATATCTTCTTCCCATTAGTTTCAAAATTCTATCAGAACCAGACTGAAGTGGTAGATGAATATATGGCATAATATTAGAATATTTTCCAATAATATTAATCATTTTATCAGTAAAATCCCAAGGATGTGAAGTTACAAACCTAATCCTCTCAATCCCTGTTTTAGCCACAGCCTCAAGTAAATCACTCATATCATAATCCAATTCCAAATCCTTACCATAAGCATTAACATTTTGACCTAGCAAAGTAACTTCTTTATACCCATTATCTTTTAAAGATTCAACTTCTTTAATAATATCCCCAAATCTTCTACTCCTTTGCTTTCCTCTAGTATAAGGTACTATACAATAAGTACAAAACTTATCACAGCCATACATAATATTGACCCATGCTTTATACTTACTATCTCTTTTAACAGGAATTTCTTCAATAATATCTCCTTCAATAGTTTTAACATCAATTTCTGTTTTATCATTATGTATAGCTTTATTTAAAATCTCCGGTAATTCATGAATATTATGTGTTCCAAAAACTAAATCCAAAAATCTATACTTATCTAAAATCTCATTAACGACAACTTCCTCTTGAGCCATACAACCACATATACCAGTAATAATATTAGGTCTTTCTTCTTTCATGTGTTTAAGTCGACCTATCATTCCAAACACCTTATTATGAGCATTTTCTCTTATAGCACATGTATTAAGTAAAATTAAATCTGCATTTTCCATACCACTAGATTCTTTAAAACCCATTTCTTCCAAAATAGCTTTAATATTTTCAGAATCATGAACATTCATCTGACAACCATAAGTCTTAATAAAATAAGTTTTACCCAATCCCAATTTTCTAAAATTGTCATCAATCTTATATTTTTTAACCATAACTTTATTTTTCGTTCTCTTCTTAGCTTCATTTAAACATGGTAACATATCAATCACTTCCTAAAGCAAATAATATCATAAACCAAAGAAAAAAGCTAGTATAAACTAGCAAATATCAAAGGTATTATACTTCTCCTATTACAATTAAAATCATTGGTTTACATTCTGTCTGTTCATAAAAATACTTTCCAACTTTATCTCTAATACCTAATTTTACTTTTGAAAAATCTACATAATTAGATTTGGTATGATCATGAATAACTTGAGTTGCTATAGTCTCTGCATCTTTAATTAAATTAATATTATCTCTAACAAAGATAAAACCTCTAGTAAGTACCTCAGGACCAGCTAAAATCTCCTTTGTTTCCTTATCAATAGTTGCAGTGATAATTACAATACCACTATCACTTAAAAGTTCACGATCTTTAAGTACTAACTCACCAACATCACCGGCTGCTAGTCCATCTATTAATATATCATCAACTGGTTCCTTAATATTATCTAAAGTCAATTCACCATTTTCAAAACAAGCCACTTCGCCATTCAACTTAAGCAAAATGTGATCATCATCCATCCCAACCTCTTTAGCTACATTAGCATTTGCCACTTGATGACGATACTCGCCAATAACTGGCATATAATACTTAGGTTGCATTAAATCTATCATAAGCATCAAATCTTCAGAAGAAGCATGATGAGATAAATATTTTCTCTTAGAAAGTTCTACAACATTTGCCCCCACTTTAGCTAAACCGTCAAGTAATTTAGTGGCGGTTCTTTCCATACCATCTTCAATCGGTGAAGCAAATATCAAAGTATCTTGTGAAGTAATTGTAATAAACTTATCATATCCTCTGACAATCCTTTTCAAATTAGAAAAAGGCTTTTCTCTTTCATCAGAAATAATTACTACAATTTTATCATCTCTCACATGGTTAATAGTCAAAATTCTCTTTTTATCAAAATCTATATAATGCATATCAATAGCTTTTAAAATAACACTCTCCAAATTTTTTCCCATAATAACCACATTACGATCAGTATTTTTTATTTCATTAAATAACTCTTGAATTCTATAGAGTTGAGCTTGATAAATATTATATAAAATTCTACCATCAGTTTGATTTAAAATTTCTCTAATAGCTCCTGCTGTCCTATGGTGTGGTGAAGTAAAACCTTTTTTATCCGCATATAAAGATTCAGAAAGTAAACATAAAACTCCTTGTTTACCAACATATGCAAGTTTACCAATATCAGTCTTATAAGCTCCTAACATTGTTGAATCAAATACAAAATTACCAGTATAAAAAATTGCCCCATCAGGAGTATTCAAAACATATCCTACATTACCTGGAACCATATGCGTTAAAGAAATTGGAAAAACACTATTTTTACCAAATTTAATTTTTCTATGAGGTTTTATCACTTTTAAATTTTTGACATTTAAATTATCCGTTAAAAGTTCATTTTTAATAATTTCCATTGTAAAACTAGTTCCATAAATTGGTATATCAGGAATATCTTTTAAAATTTCTGTTAAAGCTCCCATATTATCATAATGACCGTGTGTGATAAATATACCTTTAATATTTTTTTTGTTTTTCTTAACATAATCATAATTTGGAATAATATAATCTACCCCAAGCATCTTGTCATCCGCATATTTTAACCCAGCATCAAATATAAAAATATCACGATCTACATCAACGACATACATATTTTTACCATCTTCATTTAAACCGCCGAGTGCGAAAATTTTTATTTTACTCATTTTTTCTCCTTTCTTTTCATTTAAAATTCTAAACAATTATAACAAAAAAAGCTATAAAAAGCAATTTATAGCTCAAATAAAAATCTTATCAAGCTCTTTGGTAGGAAGTAACATCTTTATGCCCTTAACTATCTTAATTTCATACTCTTTAGTCTTAGTCTTAAGCATCTCACCATCAATACAAAAACTTTTTCTAGGAACCTCTTTTAACTTAATTTTCAAATTATCAGTTCTAAAAAAATAAAAGCCTGGAACTTTAGTAATATCACTTGTCTTTAAAAAATACAAACTTCTAATAATATCTTTTTTAGTTGTGATATTAGAAAGCAATACCTCAAATTTACCATCATTCATTTTCACATCTTGCAAGATTTCCAAGCCACCCATTCTACTAGCATTACAAATCAAAGCAAATGAATATAACCCCGTATAAGTTTCTCCATTAGCTGTATAACTCATTTCAAATAATTGTGTTTTCTGATGAAAAGATTTTAAAGCATTCATCATATAAGCTAAATAACCAAAGTTTTTTTTCAACTTCCTAGGTGTATCATAAGCTACATCTGTAAATTTACCAAGTCCTGCCACGTAGACAAAAGGCACATCATTAATTGTACACACATCCAAATTCTTAACCTTACCATCTAAAATCATTTTTAAATTATTAACTGGATTTTTACCCATACCAAAAGTAGCCCCTAAATCATTAGTTGTTCCAAGTGGAATATGTGAAAGTAATAATCTCTTTTTACGTTTTAAATTCCCTGTAACAACCTCGTTAAAAGTACCATCACCACCCAATGATATCACCAAATCAATTGAATCAGGAAGCTCAGAAATAATTTTTTTAGCATGACCAGAATACTTAGTAAACATAATTTCAACACTATATCCATACTCATTCAAAATAACTTCAAATTTTTGAACTAACAATTCTTTATTATTTTTACCACTATTAGGATTACATATCAAAACACTTTTTTTCATAAATAAACACCATCTTCATTATACATTATTTTATGTAAATAACAAAATTTTATCTCAATAGTTTTTCCTGTTTTAAAACCAAATCATATACATCATCTTCAAAAAAACTCTTATCACTTTGAATACAATTTTTAAGTATTTTCAATTCTAATAATGTTCTATCATCTAACCATTCTTCTATTTCTTCTTCCTGTATAGCTAAACATAAATCTAAAAACAGTTCATCTTCTTTGGCGTGCAAATAAGTGATTAAAGAAAGCTCCAAACATGAAATAACATAATTAGACTTACACATCTTTAAAAAAATCAAAACATTATTTATCTCATCATAACTATACCTTTTTACTGCCTCATCCAAATCATTTTTACTTTCTATATAATTTAATAAATCCTCAAGTGCACATCTATTTTTAAAATAAAACTTATTAAAAATTTCAAAATCTACATCATCTTTTGGTTTAATATCAAACATAATTCCACTTCCTTAAGTGTATATAATACTCTTTTAAGAATAAAAGTCAAATTAAAAGAAGAAATCATATAATTTCTTCCATAATATTTGGATTTTTAAGCACATCAATTAATTTATCAATTTCTGCTTTATTATTATAAAAGTACAAACTAATTCTACAAGTGTTTTTAATATGAATTTCCTCTTTCAGTATCTTTGCACAATGATTACCTGCTCTAGTGCATATGTTGTACTTATCTAAATAAATAGATAAATCTTGAGGAAAAATACCATCATAATTAATCGTTACAATTCCACTTTTACTATGACCATTATAAATAGTAACCTCTTTTATCTCCTTTAATCTTTTAACTAAATAATCCTTAAGTTCTAACTCATACCTATGAATATTATCAAAACCAATATCCATTAAATATTTTATAATATAACCAAATCCTATTACTCCAGCTACATTAGGTGTTCCTGCTTCTAACCTATCTGGCATAGTTTTATAGATTTTATCCCCATCATGATTAAAATCTGCATTCATACCTCCACCAAAAATTATTGGTTTAATATCATTTAAAAGTTCTTCCTTACCATACAAAACACCAACACCTGTTGGTCCGCACATTTTATGAGCTGAAAAAGTTAAAAAATCAATATCCAACTCTTGAACATCAATTTTCAAATGAGGAACACTTTGAGCTCCATCAACTAAAACTAATATTCCTTTTTCATGAGCAAGTTTATTAATCTCTTTTATTGGTCTTACATCACCAACCACATTACTTATATGAGCAATAGAAATAACTTTAGTTTTATCGGTAATAGCCCTTTCGACATTTTCTAATAAAACCTCGTGATTTTCATCTAACTCTATATATTTAATTTTTAATTTTAGTTTATCAGCAAGTTCAAACCAAGGAAGTAAATTAGAAGCGTGCTCACTCATAGTAAGTAAAACCTCATCACCTTCCCTTAATACATTTGCAAAATAACCAAAAACTATTTTATTAATAGAGTCTGTCGTACCACTAGTAAAAGCAATTTCTTTACATTTTTTCGCATTGATTAAATCCTTAACTAAACATCTTGTCTCTTCGTATTTTTGACTAGCTTTTATACTAAGTGCATAATCACCTCGGTGTGCATTAGAACTATAATTATCATAATAATCAGAAATCGCCTCACCTAAAAGTTTAGGCTTTAAAGTTGTAGCTCCATTATCAAAATAAATAATTCCTGATTTTAAAATATTAAAATCATCTCTATGCATAAACTCACCTCCAATACTTATTAATAATATCTTTCAAAACTTTTTTATGATAAGTTACCCCGTTTAAAAGAAACCCTTTAATAAGCAAATTTTCTGCATCCTTTTTGGAAATTCCTCTACTCATCAAATAAAATATTTCATCTTCAGAAAAAGTTCCAATAAGTGCGCTATGATTAGCTATAACATCCTCTTCATCAATAAATAAATTAGGTTTTATTACACAAGTATTATCAGTCATATTAATAATTCTCGCACTTTGATTAATATCACATCCAGTTACTCCATTAGACACAAACCCTGAAACATTAAATTCTAAAACCCCATTTAAAATATTAACCCCATTATTTAATATGTTACTAACTGTATTTTTGGCATTATGATAAACTAAAAAATTATATTTTTCATTTACTTTACTAATAGTTTTTAAATTACATTTAACTTCAGCATTTTCGCCATTTAAATTAATTAAATTCATCTCTCTAATATCTTTTCCATCATTAAGCTTTTCTACATTTAAAAAACTATTTTCCTCCAAATAATACTTATATTGAAATTTATAATCACCATCATGTTTGTATTCATATACCTTCACTTTGACACCTTTTAAAACATTAAAATAAAAATCCAACTTAATATCCACGTTATTCGCATAAATTACAATATCAGTATCTTTTAAAACTTTTATTTTTACACTTTGAACATTTAAAAATTTACTGGCTTCTAAAGCAATAATTTCTATCCCGTCGTTGTTTTCTATCTTTATATCCTCGCCATTTATAATAATCTTATTCATTGATATCTCCCACTAATTTATCATAGCCATCAGTTTCAATCTTTAAAGCCAAATCCTTATCACCACTTAAAACAATATGTCCATCTTTCATAATATGAATAAAATCAGGTTTAATATAATCTAAAAGTCTTTGATAATGAGTAACTAACAAAATAGCTGGTTTTTTTTCATTATAATAATCCATTACACTTTCACCAACTAATTTTAAACTATCCACATCTAACCCTGAATCAATTTCATCTAAAAGAACTACATCTGGTTTTAAAATATTCATCTGTAAAATTTCATTTTTCTTTCTCTCTCCACCAGAAAAACCATCATTAATCCCTCTATGAATCATCTCAGGATCCATATGTAATTTTTTAGTTAAATCTTCAACTTCCCTAATAAATGAAAGTAATTTAAACTTATCTCCTTCTTTTGCTCTCAAAGCACTTCTTAAAAAATCCGCATTACTAACTCCTTCAATCTCCAGTGGCATCTGCATCCCTAAAAATATTCCTTTTTTTGCTCTTTCATTTACTGGCATTTTATTAATGTTTTTACCACCATAAATAATCTTACCATTTAATATTTTATAATTAGGATCTCCCATAATTACCTTTGTTAAAGTAGATTTTCCAGTACCATTAGGTCCCATAATTGCATGAATTTCTCCAGGATTAATTTCTAAATTAAAATTTTTTAAAATAGTCTTTCCATTAACTTCTACGGTTAAATTTTCTATCTTCAAATTATTCATTCCTAATCACCTCCTTATATTTTAACATTTTTTTAATACTTTTTGTATAAATTTACTCAAATTAACCATAATATGATAGAATAATTATGGGTGATAAAAATGGATTGTATATTCTGTAAAATAGTAAATGGAGAAATACCTTCATACACTTTATACGAAGATGAAATAGTCAAAGTTTTTTTAGATGTAAATCCTGATGTCAATGGACATACATTAATTATTCCCAAAAAACATTATCAAGATATATTTGATATTGATAATGATACTTTAATACATATTATGGAAATAGCTAAAAAAATAAATCAATTATTAAAAGACAAATTACATACTGATGGATTAACATTAGTACAAAACAACGGATTAAAACAAGAAGTTAAACATTTTCATCTTCATTTAAAACCACAATATAAAAATGAAGGAACCAAACTATCTCCAGAAGAAATTTATAAGAAAATAAACGGATAAAACCGCTTATTTTCTTTTTTTATTTCCTTTAGTTGGCCTTTTCTTTTTTTGAATAGATTTCTTTTCAGAATCTTCTATTTTTCCCAATGGTGAAGGAGAAAATTCAAACAATTTATTTAATCCATCTTTAGTAGATACATCAATTTTAACCATTTGCCCATTTTTTTGATAAAAGACCTCTGGATAACCATATTTATTAAAATCTACTTTCAAATTAGGATTATCTTCAAACTTAACTCTCATTGCCTCGAAAAAACCTCTATATAATGGTGTTGCTTGTTTAGAAAAAGTAGTAAATAAACCTTTTTTAATAGGAAAACGTACTTTATCTTTATCTGTTTTTAATAATGTAGCAAACTCATCATAAGTTACCATATAAGAATTCATATTTTTTCTCGGATAATACCTTTTTTCTCCCATTGAATCACAATAATCTTGACACCATAAACCATATGGCCTTTTTAATCCACTTTTAGCCACCCCATAGAATTCATCTATATTATGATCTTTAAACACAATATCTGTCCTAAGTAATATCCAAGCTGGATGATTTCGAATCACAAAGTTTTTTTCATCATTATCAAGTTTTAAAATACTTCCTTTTTCTCTAATTAAGTCTACAGCCCCCTCACATAAATAAAGTTTCCAAGTTAACTCTTTACTTGGTATATCGTATAATTTCCCATCCAAATAAACTTTATCAATATGTTTTTCACCATTTTCTAGCAAACTGACTTTTAATAAAGCAACATCACACTTATCAAATAATCCAAAAACAGCATTCTGCTCTTCCTTAGTAAATTTCAATTTTTCCATAAACACCCTCCAAAAACAAAACATATAATACACATAAACAACATAAATGTCAAATAACCTAAACATTTGACATATTCATTAAAAATATTTCTACATATCATAAATTAGACAAGGGGGAAATAAAATGTTCAAAAAAAATTTTGGTTTTAAACCAATGGATGAGTGTTGCTGTCCTGAGCCAAATTGTCCAATCGTAGAACCAGCTATAAATAATTGTATAGAAAGAGAATTTTGTCATGAAGTAAATCACGTTTGCCCAATTCACACTCATATAATCAACAAACACATTTACAATCACACTTATACACCTGAATATAGCTGTTCTGAAGAAAACCAAATTATCAATAATGATCCAGGTTGTTGTAACAAATTCAATAACAATGGTTGTTAAGCCATTGTTTTTTTAACCCTGAAAAAGCTGAGACCTAATTTTTCTCAGCTTTTAACTTTTCAATTTCATTTTTACTTAAACCAGTAAACTTAGAAATATCCGATATACTTATATTAGAATCCAACATTCTTTGAGCTATTTCTAATGCTTTCTTGTTTGATCCCTGTTTTAAACCTTGTTCTAGGCCTTGTTCTAGGCCTTGCTCTAAACCTTGTTCTAAACCTTGTTCTAAGCCTTGTTCTAGACCTTCTTTTAATCCTTCTTTTACAGCTTCTGCATGATCTATCTTTTTCATCCA